>DASSDE010000115.1:0-4275 GCA_035697365.1 Kribbella sp.
GCAGTAGTCGTTGTCGTAGGCAGGTTCGGTGGTGTCGATGGGCATCACGGGACTCCCGATGAGCGGAGGAAGGTAGCGGCAGACAGGTGCGGCGGTGGAGAGGTCGGCAGAGAAGGTACGAGGATCCGGCCTCGCCGGAGCGGCGGATCCGAACCTGTGGACAACCGGCCGGATACGCTGCGGCAGACCGACCGGGAAAGTCCGAAGGAGCGCGCCATGTCCAGCAGCCCGTCGTCGCGGCCGACCTCGCAGACGCGGCTGTCGCTGTCGCACATCACCGCGCAGAACGAGACCAACCTGCTCGGGACCGTGCACGGCGGCGTGATCATGACGCTGGTCGACTCCGTCGCGGGAGTGGTCGCCGCGCGGCACTCCGGTGGGCCCGCGGTCACGGCATCGATGGACGAGATGGTCTTCCTGGTGCCGGTCCGGGTCGGCGACGTCGTGCACTTCAGCGCCCAGGTGAACTGGACCGGCCGGAGTTCGATGGAGGTCGGCGTCCGGATCACGGCCGATCGGTGGGACGCGGTGGGCCCGCAGATGCACGTCGCGTCGGCGTACCTGGTGTTCGTCGCGGTCGACGAGGAGGGCAAGCCCCGTGAGGTACCGCAGGCGATGCCGGAGACCGACGAGGACCGGCGGCGGCTGCGGGAGGCGGAGATCCGCCGCAGTCACCGGCTCGCCCGCCGCGCCGCGATCATCGCCTCCCGCGAAGAGCAGGCCGGGGAATGACGATCCTGGGATACGCCCGGCGCAACCCTTCGGCGGTACTGCTCGTCGTGCAGTTGCTCGGTGTCCTGGTCTACCCCGCGATGGAGGGGTCGAACCCGGGACGCGTCGCGTTCGAGATCCTCGGCATCGTCGTCCTGGTCCTCGCCGTCGTCTCGGTCCGTGCGACGCCAGGCCTCACCTGGATCAGCATCTGCCTGGGCATCCCCGCGGTCACGCTGTCCGTCCTCGACGCATTCAACCCGACGAACGCGGTGGTCGCGATCTCGGGCGTCCTGCACGCGGCGTTCTACTTCTACGCGGCGTACAGCCTGCTCCGCTACATGCTCTCCGACCACGACGTCAGCGTCGACGAGCTGTTCGCGACCGGCGCCACCTTCACCTTGGTGGCCTGGGGATTCGCCTACCTGTACGTGTTCGTGCAGGCGCTCGTCCCCGGCAGCTTCATCGCGGCCGTTGACTCAGGCAACGACCGTACGTGGATGGAGCTGCTCTTCCTGAGCTTCACCACGATGTCCAGTACGGGGCTGAGCGACATCGTCCCGATCACGGCGTGGGGCCGCTCGGTCGTCATGCTCGAACAACTGGCCGGCGTCGGGTACGTCGCGATGGTCGTGTCCCGGCTCGTTGGCCTCACCATCACCAAACGCAACGCGTCCTAGTCGCGTGGCCAGCCCGACAACAGGTCGGCGGCAGCCCGGCCCGCGACCTCCGGTGCGGAGGGCATCGCCGCGACGCGGTAGCTGACCAGGGCTCCCTCGTGCAGGAGCAGCAGCCGATCGGCCAGCTCGCCCGGGTCCGCGAACCCGGCCGCCCGGGCCTGGGCCTCGAACTCGGACCGCATCCACTGCTTCTGGCCGACGATCACCGGCATCGCGGGATGATCGGGCGCGGCCAGCTCCACGCTGGCGTTGATGAACCCGCACCCGTTGCGGGAGCCGGCCAGCCAGTCCGTCAGCGCGGCGAACAGCGCCAGGATCACCGCTTCGGGCGTCGCCGGGTCCCGCGCCACGAGTTGCTCGTCGAGGAACCGGTGCCAGATCCGGTTCCGTTCCTCCAGGTACGCCGCGATCAGCCGATCCTTCGACCCGAACCGGTCGTACAGCGTCTTCTTGGTGACGTCCGCCGCCGCGGCGATCGCATCGACGCCGACGGCCCGGATCCCCTGCTCGTAGAACAGCGTCGATGCGGCCGTCAGGATGCGTTCGCCGGCCGGGGTCAGCCGCGGCGCCGGCTCCGCCCGGCGGTCCACGATCAGTCTCAGCTGGTGGTCGAGCATACTGACAGTATACCGACCGGTGTGGTTACTGTCGTTCTCATGATCAAGCACAAGGCGCGAGCACTGGCCGCCGGAGCGGGGTTCGTCGTGTTCTGGAGCTGCGGCTTCATCGGCGCGCGGTGGGGAACGCAGTACACGAGTGCCTTCGACCTGCTCGCCTGGCGGTTCCTCGTAGCGGGAGCGATCGGCGTCGTGCTGCTCGCGGTGCGGCGCCCGCGGATCTCGCGCCGGGACCTGGTGACCCAGGCGTGGATGGCGGTCCTGACCCAGTTCGTCTACCTCGGGCTGATCTTCATCGGCATCGACCACGGGATCCCTGCCGGCATCACTGCGCTGATCGGTTCGCTCCAGCCGATTCTGATCGCGACGCTCGCCGGGCCCTTGCTCGGTGAACGCGTCAGCCGGCGGCAGTGGATCGGCCTTGGGCTCGGTCTCACCGGCGTCGGTCTGGTTGTCGCCGACGACCTCAGTGCGGGCCACGGTTCGCTCTTGCTGTTCCTGGTTCCGATCGGCGGTCTCCTCGGCCTGGTGGCCGGCACCTGTCTCGACCGGCAGCGCAAGCCGAGCACGAGCGCCCTGGACGCGCTGGCGGTCCAGAGTCTGGTGTCGGCTGTGCTCTTCACAGCACTGGCCGCGGCGACCCACCGCCTGACGGTTCCGGACCAGCCAGGCTTCTACGGTGCCGTCCTCTGGCTGGTGCTGCTCGCGACCGGCGGCGGCTGGGGCCTGTACCTGGTCAACCTCAGGCTGTCCGGCGCGACACGCGTCAGCTCGCTGCTGTATCTGGTGCCGCCGACCACGATGGTGTTCGCGTTCCTGCTGTTCCACGAAACGATCGGCCTCCCGGCCGTACTCGGCATGCTCGTGTGTGCCGCCGCCGTGCTGCTGATCCGGATCCGTGAACCAGTACGCTGCGGGGATGGCGGAACCCCGGTGGCTGAACCAGACAGAGGCACAGGCCTGGCGCGCGTACATCGCGGCGCAGCGCGTAGTGAGCAGCCGGATCGAGCAGCAACTGCAACGCGACGCCGGCATTCCGCACACGTACTACGAGATTCTCGTCCGGCTGTCCGAGGCGCCGGCCAACCGGCTGCGGATGAGTGAACTCGCGGTCGCCACGCAGGGGTCGCGCAGCCGATTGTCGCATGCCGTCAACCGCCTCGAGCAGAACGGCTGGGTGCGGCGTGAAGGTATCGAGTCCGACCGTCGCGGTCAGGTCGCGATCCTCACCGAGCTCGGCCGCCAGAAGCTGGTGGACACCGCGCCGGGCCATGTCGAAGAGGTCCGCGGCTCGATCTTCGACGCGCTGAGTCCCGAGCAGGTCGAGCAGCTGTACGACGTCTGCGCGACGCTGGCCCGGCATTCGGGCGACACCGTCGACCGTGCGGCGTGGGAGCGAAACTGAGATGAGGCGTCCGGTCGCGCTGATCGCGCTGACTGCCCTCGCTGTTACTGGTTGTGGCGACAACGCCCCCGAACCGACAGCCGGCCCCGCCACCGTCCCGTCGTCCTCGGTCCCGACGACCGACACCGGTACGGTCGATCCGGGCTCAACCCCAGCGACGACACCCGCTGAGACTCCCAGCGTGCCGGTTCAGCCCACCCCACCCCCGACCCAGGCGACCCAGGCGCCGACCAGCGCGGCAAGCTGCGTCGACCAGAAGCTCAAGGCCCTCACCCTGCGGGAGCAGGCCGCGCAGCTGATCATGACGGGCATCGCCGCCGCTGGGATGACGTCGGCCCAGCGTTCGGTCGTACGGCAGCAGAAGTCCGGCGGCGTGTTCCTGGTCGGCGACAGCGGCAGCCTGACCAGCACCCGTACGGCAATGGCCGCGGTGACCGCCGCCGCGACGGTCGAGGGCGTCCGCCCGCTGATCGCCGCGGACCAGGAGGGCGGCAAGATCCAGCGGCTCAAGGGATCCGGGTTCGACCGCATCCCGGCTGCCACGATCCAGGGCACCTGGTCCAGCTCCAAGCTCACGGCCCGGGCACAGCAATGGGGCAGGCAGCTCAAGGACGCCGGCGTCAACCTCGACCTTGCGCCGGTGGGCGACGTCGTACCCAGCTCGCTCAAGTCGGAGAACGCACCGATCGGCCGGCTGGACCGTGAGTACGGCAACACGCCCGAGGACGCCGGCCGCGGCGTGCAGGCCTTCGTCCAGGGCATGCGGGCCGCCGGGGTCGCGACCTCGGTGAAGCACTTCCCCGGACTCGGACGGGTGCGCGGCAACACCGACTTCTCCGCCGGGGTCACCGACGACGTCACG
>DASSDE010000116.1:0-5393 GCA_035697365.1 Kribbella sp.
CGGCGGCGTGAACGGCAACCGCAACACCAGACCCCCGTCAGCAGCGAGCCGGTCGCCACGGCGCCGGCGATCGCGCAGCTCACGCGGCGACGCCCGGAAGATCTCCCGCATCGCCCGGTTGAACTGCCGCAGACTCCCGAATCCGGAAGCGAACGCGATCTCCGCGATCCCGAGGTCACTGTCGTCCAGTAGCCGGCGCGCGAAGTGCGCCCGCCGCGACCGCGCGAACTGGTCAGGGGTGACGCCGAGGTGCTCGTGGAACATCCGGCGCAGATGCCGCGCCGACATCCCGAGCCGGGCGCCGAGCGTCTCCTCCCCCGACTCGTCCAGCAGCCCGGTGATGATCAACTGCACCGCACGGCAGACGAGCTCGGGCGCCTCGTCCGCGACCGTGCCGGCCACTCGGTACGGACGGCAGCGCAGGCAGGGGCGATACCCGGCAGCCTCGGCCGCGGCGGGCAACTCGAAGGTGCTCACGTTCTCCGCGAGCGGCTTCGCGCCGCAACCCGGCCGGCAGTAGATGCCCGTCGTCCGGACCGCCGAATACGTCGTCACTCACGCCACGCTAGGCGCCCCGACCGACAGTTCCTGACACGCGCTTTACACCGGGCACCCGCGGTCAGGGCTAAGGTACGGCGGGTGCATTCGAAACCGATGCTGGTCGTGGTCAGTGGTCCGCCCGGGACCGGGAAGACGACGCTGGCGCACCGGATCGCCACCGCGATCGGCTGCCCGGCGATCTGCCGGGACGAGATCAAGGAAGGCATGGCGCACGCGACCCCTGGGTTCGTGCCGGGCCCCGGTGATCCGCTGACGATGCGGACGCTGTCGACGTTCTTCGACGTGATCGGCCTGCTGATCGGCCGCGGTACGACGGTTGTTGCCGAGGCAGCCTTCCAGGACCGACTGTGGACGCCCGGCCTGAGCCCGCTGCTCACCCGCGCGGAACTGCGGATCGTGCACTGCACGGTCCCGGCGGAGGTCGCGCTGGAGCGGATCACCCACCGGACCGGTTCGGACCCGCGGCGGGCGGCGCACGAGGACACCCAGATCAGCCCCGAGGCACGGATGCGGACCCACAACGCCTTCCAGCCGGTGGATCTACCCGTTCCCACCCTCACCCTGGACACCACCGAACATCCGGACCTGGAACCGGTTCTCAAGTTCTTGTCGCGCTAACAACTAGCTGATTGCGGCGCGGATGGCGGGGACTATTTCCTTTGACCAGCGGGAGAGTTGTGCCTCGAAGGGTTCGGTGCCGCGTGGGAAGAGGGTGAAGCCGGTGGCGTTGTGGTCGAGGATCGCGCCGGTGAGTTCCTCGACCCATTGCGCGGGTGAGCCACCGATCCAGCGGCCCTCGTCGTCGCGTGTGCGGCGCAGTGGGGTCGCGGTGATGGTGCCGGGGAAGTTGTAGATGGTGCCGATGTCGGACGGTTTGCGCCCGACCGCGAGCGCCGCCTCGTCGATGATCGGGCGGGACCACCGGTACCGGTCGCTGAGCCAGTCGGCGGCGTGGCCCGGGATCCAGCCGTCGGCCTGCCGACCGGTGGCGGCCAGCGACTTCGGGCCGTTCGAGCCGGTCCAGATCGGCGGTGCCGGTACGGCGGCGGGGCGGAGCGCTCCGATCGGGTAGTGCTTGGTCGGCGCCGGCGTACCACCGTCGGACAGCGAACGCACGAGCTGCATCGCTTCCTCGAAGGCCTCCACCGCCGCGGCCGGGCGGAGCTCCGGCACGCCCATCGTGGTGATCCGGTCCCACGCGCCGCCGGCCCCGAGGCCCAGCACGAACCGCCCGCCGGACAGCGCCGACAGCGAGGTTGCCGTCCGCGCGAGCATCGGGGCGGGGCGCAGCGGCAGGTTCGTCACGTTGACGAAGGCCGACAACCGCTCGGTCCGCCCGAGCAGGAAGGCGATCGCTGCGTACCCGTCGAGCATGTCCGGGACGTACGGATGGTCGGCGAGGCTGACGTGGTCGAGGCCGTCGGCGTCCGCCCGCTGCGCGAGCCGGACGATCGCGTCGACCTCGCGCACCGAGTCCGGTGAGCCGTACCCGAACCGCACGTTCATATCGACTCCTTCGAATAGTTCGCTGTTCTAACTAGTTGTAGCACGGAAACTTCGAACCACAAACTATTAGCTCAACGGACTACCATGGGTGCATGGTGACGACGACCGCTGCCCGGGACACCGATCTCGCGAGTGCACTGGTGCAGACCATGCACCGGCTGCAGGACCTGCACGCCGAGACCAGCCGCCCGCTCGGCCTCACCCCGCAGCAGGCGCATCTGCTGTGTGTGCTGATCTCCGGCCCGCTCGGCATGACCGAGCTCAGCGGCATCCTGGGCATCGAGCGCTCCAGTCTCACGAGCATGGTCGACCGCCTGGAACGCCGTTCCCTGGTCGCCCGCATCCCGAGCCCCGGCGACCGCCGCGCCTGCCGCATCGAGCTGACCGACGACGGTCTCGCGGTTGCGCACCAGGCCCACGACGCGGTGGTCACCCGGATCAACTCCCTGACTGCGGCGCTCCCGGCAGCCGTCCGCCAGACCGTCATCAACGCCCTGCAATCCATCACAGCGTGAGCCACTACCAGTACGTCAAACGCTCCGGAGCCCGCATCGCCTACCGGCGGCCGCCGAACTCCCAGGGGTGTACTTCGGCGTGCTCGGACTGCATCAACGCGCGCGCCGCGTCCTCGGACGGAGCCTCGAGGAGCGCGGCGCGGCCGACGTGGGCGTCGCCGGTGAACAGGTCGCCGTACACGATCAACTGGTCCGACGTCAGCGGCCGTACGGCGTCCTTGGTGAGCACCAGGTACCGGTTGTACGCATCGACTGCGTTCGGGAACTCCCACATCGTCCGGCCGGTGTGGTTCTCGAAGCGGTAGAGCTCCACCGTTTCGAACGCGCCACCCAGGTAGTACGGCTCGTCGTACGCGAACGTTCGCAGCGCCTCCTCGGACGGGAGGTCGACGATGTGCAGGCTGCCCGTCGACTCCTCGCGGTCCTCGGTGAGCGTCGGCCCGCGCGCGACGAGCTCCTCGGCGTACCGGTCCATGAAGGCCCAGTGCTCCGGGGTCAGACGCTCCTTCAGCTCGCCCGCCCCGGGCCGATCGCGCCCGTAGACGAAGTACTGCGTCACGAGGCGAGGTGCAGCCGGAGGATCGTGTCGTAGTCGACGATCTCGACACCGGCCGCCGGTGTGACCGTCTCCTGCGACGGCACGATCAGCAGCAGTCGCGGGTCCTCGACGTCGACGTCGTACTTCGACTTCACCTGCGAACGGTTGTCCGCGGTCTTCAGGTACTCGGCGTACTTCCCCAGCTCCGCCGCGCTGTCCTGCACCGGCGTCCGGAAGACGCGGCGGCGCTTCTTGCCGTTGACCGTGTCGACGACCGGGAGCTCCAGCCGGCCGACGATGTGGCTGCCGTCCGCGCGCTCCAGGATGAAGTCCGGCTGCAGGTCGTCGCCGAGCGCCGGCTCGCGGACGAGCTTGGCCGCGCCGAACGCCGACAGCAGGATGCTCTCGTGCTTGTCGAGGAACTCGTCGACGGTGCTGTCCTGCAGACCGTGCGCGAGGTACGTGCTCTCGAAGGCGTCGGCCTTCAGTACGTCGGCGTCGAGCGGCAGGCTCATGGTGCCGATCGGGTCCAGGTGCGGGCGGGCGTTGGAGTACGTCTGCAGGAAGCCGAGGTACTTGTCGGCCGGCTCCGAGCGGTGGATCGCCAGCGCGAAGAACACCCAGTGCGCCCGCAGCGAGTCACCTGCGGTGTGCACGAGCAGCGTCCGGTCGAACGTCGCGTAGTTGCCCGGCGCGAACCGCAGAAGCTCCTCCCCCGCGCCGATGAACTCGTCACCCAGCACGTTCGCAGCGGCCGGGAACCGCTCCTCGAGAGCCTGCTTCCCCTCGGTGGTCGCGACGGTCGCATCCTTGAACAGGTTCTCCCCTGGCAGCGACACCACGGGGGCGGCAGCAGTATCGTCACCGAGCCCGAAGTACTCCTCGACGCTGCCCACCTTCTGCCGCCGCACCTCGAGCGTCCGGTACGTACGGCTGAGCCCGACGAGCTCCAGGATGTTCCAGTCCGGAGTCTCGGTCAGCACCATCATCCGCGGGAACAGCATCGGCCCCGGCAGCTCCGTACGGTGACTGACCGGCAGATGCCCGGCCGCCTCCTTCAGGTGCTCGCCCCAGAACTGGCTGTTCACCTTCACGAACTCGGTGGGTTTCATCGCTCTCCTTGCTCGACGCACTCGGACGAGGGCATTAGCTTGCAACTTCCGCCCGAGGCGAGCCTATTCCCGCTACTTCAGCGCGATCAGTGAGCCCCTGCCGCCGACGAGCACGAGGTTGCCCGCGGCGACCACGCCCGCGCTGCAGTCGACGTCTTCGCCCAGGTCGAACCGTTCGACGGGCGCACCCTCCGTGATCTTCGAGATCCAGCAGGTGTCGCGCCTCGACCAGCCGGCCACGAACACCCGGTTCCCGATCGCGGCAAAGCGCGACTCGGCCGGCAACCCGGCATCCACGGTGGCGACTGCCGTACCCGTCGCGGGATCGATGAGGCGTACGACGGTGTCGTTGCGGCGCTGCGCGTCGTTCGGGCAGGCGGCGAGTACGACGCGTTGCCCGGACCAGGCGATCCGCAGCGTGCAGGACCATTCGCCAGGGATCTTGGACGCCCACTTGTCGGCACCGGTGTGCGGATCGATCGCGGTCAACCGCCGGCCACCGCCGTCGGCGGGCGTCCCGATCCCGACGATCAGGTCGCCGGCCGCGGTCACGCTCTGGAGTGACACGTCGCGGCTCCACCGCTTCTTGCCGTTCTTCAGATCGAGGCCGACGACCTGATCGGGGTCGCGGCCACAGCTGTGGTGGAGCGTGACGACGGCTGTGTCGCCAACTGCGGCCGAGCTGATGCTGGTGCAGCGGCCCGGCGCGTACGTCCAGCGCGCGGAGCCGTCGAGGTTCGTCCCGAACAGCTTGTCCGAGCCCTTGCTGACCGTCTTGCCGGTGACGAGCGGATCGCTGTTCTGGATGTCGTAGTCGCGGGTGCCCGCTGACCAGGTCGCCGTGCGCCTGCCGGTAGCGGTGTCCAGGACGAGGTAGCCGACGTCGTCGTACGAGACGAGCAGGTGCCGACCGCTGTCCAGCGGGTACAGATCCGGCGACTCCTCGGTGTTGGCGCGGATGTAGCGCCAGCGGGTGCGACCGGTCGCCGGGTCGATCATCTCGACGGTGCCGCGGCCGCGCGCCACCGCGATACCGTGGGCGGTCCCAACGGTCTCACCGAATTCGATCCGGCCCCGGCTGGTCCACAGCGTCGCCCCGTTCACGACGGACGCCACGTCCAGGTTGGCCGGCTGATGCAGGTCTTCGACGTACTCCGTCGC
>DASSDE010000117.1:0-7317 GCA_035697365.1 Kribbella sp.
GACGACGGTTCCGTCCGAGAACACGACCTCGTCGTCCGGCTGCAGTACCAGCGGGATCTGCTCGGTTGCGGCGCCTGTCGCGGTGACGCGGCGGCTGACGGAGTGCGATCCGACGAGCAACTCGGTCGAGATCGAGCCGTCGGGGGTGTGGTAGCGGGTCAGGTCCTTCGACGGGTACTCGGCGACCAGGTTGGTCTCGGCGTCGGACTTGCCGTTGCGGACCGTACCCCAGCAGCCCGTCGCGGTCTGCTGCGCGTGGATCACGGTGCCGGCGAGCGGATGCCACAGGAATCCGGTGCCGGCCTTCACACCACTCCCTTGCCGGTCGCCGAAGAACGCGCCGAGGTACAGCCCGGGACGCCGTACGTAGAGGTAGTCCTGGTTGCCGTAGTCGTCGTGCCGCCGCTCGGTGAAGTGGTCGCTGCGCAGGTACGGGATGCGTGCGATCGCGGCCTGCTTGGCGGTGTGGCTCGGCATCGTCTCGCCGTACGGCGCGTGCGCGATGATCCGCGGGGACGTGTCCTGCTTGGCGAGGGCGGGCACCGGCGCCGGGTCCGCGGCCCACGCCTTCCGGCTCGCGATCTGGTCCTCGCGGGAGGTGAAGAACGCTCCGAGGTCCGGGGCGACCGGGATGAAGTGCGAGCCGAGGATCGTCCGGTCCGGGTCCGGGATGACGTCGTCGTAGAACGCCTCCGCGGTCCGGTCGGAGACGGCGTAGTAGGTCAGCCAGCCGGAACCGTCCGGTTCCCGGAGCAGGTTGTAGCCGAACCAGTCGGCGAACTTGCGCGTCATCGTGGCGAGTTGCGGGTTCCGCGTGAGCAGGTACAGCTCGGCCAACTCCGGGAGCATGACCTCGAAGTTGTAGTTGATGTCCATCCCGCGCGGGTCGTAGAAGAACCCGGCCGGGCTCTGCGCCCACTTGGCGATGAAGCGGATCCGGTCCTGCAGCTTCAGCGACCGGTCGTGGTCAGGCAGCAGCTTCAGGGTGAGCGCCGATCCGGCCACGCCCGCGGTCGCCTGGTTGGTGTACTTGAACGGGTCGTCCCAGACGACGGAGTTACTCGGATCCAGGTACCAGTCGGTTCCCTTGCGCAGGGCAACTTCCAGCTGGACCCGCCGGCTCGGCAGTGCGTTCGCCTGGCGAAGGTTCGCGAGCGTCTTGGCCAGGTAGCCGATCCCGAAGCCGCTGGACGCCTTGCCCTGTTCGCCGGCGTGGTACTCCGGCCAGGAGCCGTCCGGGTTCTGCAGCCCGATGTAGTGCTGCAGCGCCGCGTCGAGGCGTCCGAGTAAAGCGCTTTCCCGGTAGTACGGGTTCCAGGCCCGCTGGTTCGCGTAGAACCAGCTGAGCGTGAAAACGTGTTCCTGAACCCGGGAGTTGTACGGCTGCGCGGGCGTCCGCCACCACCCGCCACCCATGAAGCCGTACGGATCTGTGTCGACGATGTCGTTGCTCATCGGCGCGAGGATCCTCAGATACCCGGCGAACCGTTGTTCCACCGGAGCGAACAACCGCCGGTCCGGCGCGCCGGCCGGCAGGTTCGGCAGCAGTGGGAGACCGGCAGCATGAGCAGTCACGGAGCGGGCTCCTGGCAGCATCGTGGCGGCGACACCCAACGCGCCGGCGCCAAGCAGGACGGTACGACGTTTGACGGACATGGTGGATCCCCTCATCGGACGGTGAGAACGGAGAACTCGGCGGCGAGTTTTCTGTGTGCGACCGAGCCTGGTCAAGAGCTCGGACAGTGATAATTCGAATTATCACCAGATCCGGCCCCTTGACGGCGATCGGCGGCCTGTTCTACGGTTCCCGGCAATCCGTATTACCACGAAGGATCGATCGATGCCGGACAAGGCGACCACCCGACTCACCCAACGCGACATCGCGCGGCTGGCCAAGGTCAGCCAGACGACGGTGTCCCTGGTGCTGAACAACCGCAGCGACGCGACCGCGCGGATCCCGGCCGAGACCCGCGACCGGGTCCTGAAGGTGATCCGCGAGACCGGGTACCAGGCGGACCCGCTGGCCCGCCGGATGACCCAGCAGCGGAACCAGATCCTCGGCGTGTTCACCTACGAGTCCGTGTTCCCGAGCGCAAGCGGCGACTTCTACCACCCGTTCCTGGCCGGCATCGAGGACTGTGCCGAGCAGCTCGGCTGGGATCTGCTGCTGTTCACCAGCGCCCCGGTGACGCAGGGCCATCGGCGGATCTTCCACGGGAACAACCGGCTGCGGATCGCGGACGGCTGCCTGCTGCTCGGTCGCGAGATCCCCAGCGCGGAGCTGGGCCGCTTGATCACCGAGGAGTACCCGTTCGTCTCGGTCGGCCGCCGCGACGACGCCGGCGGCCCGGTGCCGTACGTCGGCGCCGACTACGCCACCGCCACCCGTACCGTGGTCGAGCAGGCACAAGCTTTGGGGCACCGACGGATCGCGTTCACGGGTCTCGGCAGCGGTGCGGAGTCGTCGGCCGACCGCCTGTACGGGTTCCGGGAGGCGGCCGGCTCGCGCGCACCCCACGTACCGACTCTCGATCGTCCGCCCAGCGAGGTGCTCGACGACCTGCTGGACCGCAAGATCACCGCGGCGTTCGTCGAGGAGCGCGCGGACGCCATCGCGCTGTACGCCGCGGCAGCCGAGCGTGGTGTCGACGTACCGAAGGACCTCTCCGTGATCGCGCTCGGTGATTCGACCCGGCCGGTGGCCAGCGATCTGGACTTCTCCGGCTTCCACGTCCCGCGCCGGGCGATGGGGCTGCGCGCGGTCGAGCTGCTCGAGGCGATCCTCAGCGGGACGGCCACCGAGCGCCAACTCCTGATCCCTTGCGACCTGACCGACGGAATCACCCTGACCCGCCCCAGCAAAGGTGCTATCTAGATGCAGACAGATGTTCTTGTGGTCGGTGGCGGGCTTGGTGGAGTCGCTGCGGCTCTGGCCGCGCTCCGCACCGGCCGGTCGGTGATCCTGACCGAGGAGTTCGACTGGCTGGGCGGTCAGCTGACCAGCCAGGCCGTCCCGCCGGACGAGCACTCCTGGGTCGAGCAGTTCGGCGTCACCGCGTCGTACCGCGCGCTGCGCGACGGGATCCGCGACTACTACCGCCGGCACTACCCGCTGACCGTCGCGTCGCGGGCCGCCACACACCTCAACCCCGGCGCTGGATACGTATCCAAGCTCTGTCACGAGCCGCGCGTCGCGGTTGCCGTACTGGAGGAGATGCTCGCGCCGTACCGCGCCAGCCGCCGACTGCTTGTACTGCAGCCGTACCGGCCGGTGTCCGCAGAGACCGATGGCGACCGCGTCACCGCAGTGACCGTGCAGCACCGCGACACCGAGGAGCAACTGACGCTCACCGCGCCGTACGTCCTGGACGCGACCGAGACCGGCGAGCTGCTGCCGTTGACTGGTACGGAGTACGTCACCGGGTTCGAGGCCCAGAGCGAGACCGGCGAACCGAGCGCTCCGGCCGCGGCGCAACCACTCAACATGCAGGCCGTTTCGTACTGCTTCGCGGTCGACCACGTGGACGGCGACCAGGTCGGCGACAAGCCGGCCAACTACGCCTTCTGGCGGAACTACCAACCGGAGTTCTGGGGCGACCGGCTGTTGTCCTGGACGGCGCCGAACCCACGGACTCTGGAGACCTCGCGCCGGTCCTTCACACCGAACCCGGACGACGATCCGCTCGCGGTGGTCGCGGACCAGCGGCGCACCGGCGGCGACACGAACCTGTGGACGTTCCGCCGGATCGCGGCCCGCCGGCACTTCGTCCCGGGCGCGTACGAGAGCGACATCTGCCTGGTGAACTGGCCGATGATCGACTACTTCGAGGGTCCGGTCATCGACGTACCGGACGCCGCGAAGCACCTCGCCGCGGCCAAGGAGCTCTCGCAGGCGGTCTTCTACTGGCTGCAGACCGAGGCACCGCGCCCCGACGGCGGGGCAGGCTTCCCCGGGCTGCGACTGCGCGGCGACCTGGTCGGATCCGCAGACGGGTTGGCGCAAGCCCCGTACATCCGGGAGTCGCGGCGGATCAAGGCGGCGTACACGATCGTCGAGCAGGATCTGTCGGTCGCGATCCGCGGCGAGCGCGGCGCGGTCGAGTACGACGACAGCGTCGGAATCGGCATGTACCGGATCGACCTGCACCCGTCGACCGGCGGGGACAACTACATCGACGTGGCGAGCAGCCCGTTCCGGATCCCGCTCGGGGCGCTGCTCCCGCAACGGGTCGAGAACCTGCTGCCCGCGAGCAAGAACCTCGGCACCACGCACATCACCAACGGCTGCTACCGGCTGCACCCGGTCGAGTGGAACATCGGCGAGGCCGCGGGCCTGCTCGCCGGCTTCTGCCTCGATCGCGGTGTCGGTCCGCACGCGGTCCACGCCACCCCTGCCCTGCTCGCCGAGTTCCAGGAGCACCTGGTTGCCCAGGGCATCGAGCTCGCCTGGCCGGCCGTCGCCGGCTACTGATGGAGGACCCCTGAGATGAAGATCCTGACAGCGGCACTGTCCGCGGCAGCACTGCTGGCCGCGGCCGGCTGCGGCGGCGGCTCCGGCTCCGGCTCGAGCAGCAGCGGGCCGATCGACCTGCGGATGACGATCTGGAGCGCGAACGCCAAGCACCTCGCGCTGTTCGACCAGATCGCCACCGGCTACAAGAAGGACCACCCGGAGATCGGGAAGATCACCTTCGAGTCGATTCCGTTCGACAGCTACACCACCACGTTGACCACGCAGATCGGCGGCGGGAACGTCCCCGACCTGGCGTGGATCTTCGAGAGCAACGCGCCGGACTTCGTCAGCTCGGGCGCGCTGGAGCCGATCGACAAGGACGCCGACCTGGTGCCGAGCACTACGGCGAACTGGGAAAAGGACGGCAAGCTGTACGCGTACCCGTTCTCCACCTCGCCGCTGGGCGTGTTCGTGAACACCGACCTGGTGAAGGCGGCGGGGCGGCCGGCGCCGGCGGAGCAGATCGCGGCCGGGACGTGGACCTGGGACGAGGCGGCGAAGACCGCAGCCGCCGTACAGGCCAAGACCGCGAAAGGTGGCCTGGTGGTCGGCGACTTCGACTACAAGGGCTGGGACACGCTGAACGCGATCTGGTCCGGGTGGGGCGCGCGGCCGTGGAGCGAGGACGGCAAGAGCTGCCAGTTCGACCAGCCGCAGATGGTCGACGCGATGACGTTCGTGCACAAGATGATCTTCACCGACAAGGGCATGCCGGGCCCGGGCGTGACCAAGGACTTCTTCGCCGGTGACTCCTCGATGGTGCTGACCCAGATCAGCCGGGCGGCGCTGCTCGAGAAGGCCAAGTTCCACTGGGATCTGGTGCCGCTGCCGAAGGGACCGGCGGGCGACTACTCCGTCGTCGGCCAGGCCGGGATCGGTGTCTTCAAACGCGGCAAGCACGCGGATGCCGCGAAGCAGTTCCTCGCCTACTTCAGCAACGCGCAGAACTCGGCCAAGCTCGCGGAGTTCTTCCCGCCGCCGCGGAAGTCCGAGCTGAACGCCGCCTCGCTCGCCAAGGCGAACCCGCTGCTCAAGCCGGCGCAGCTGGACAGCGTCGTGGTCAAGGGCATCGAGAACGGCACCATCAAGCCCAGCCACACCGGGTACGCCGAGCTGCAGCAGACCGTACGCGCCGCCCTCGACCCGCTCTGGAAGCCGGACGCGGACGTCAAGACCGTACTGTCCGGCGTCTGCTCGAAGATCAACCCCCTGCTGGCGAAATGACCCTGACGCTCGAGAAGCCTGCGCGGCCGGCCGCCCCGGCCGCGCGGGCACCGTACTGGACGATGCGGCGGCGCGACACCCTGGCCGGCTGGCTGATGGTCGCGCCGCAACTGGCCGGCATCGTCGCGTTCGTTCTCGTCCCGCTCGGGCTCGTCGTCTGGTACAGCGTTCATGAGTGGAACGTGCTCGGCGGGACGTTCGAGTTCGTCGGCGGCGACAACTACGCCGCGATCGCCGACGACCAGCAGCTCGGACCGGTGCTCAGGGCAACGGGGTTGTTCTCGGTCGGGCTCGTGGTGCTGAACCTCAGCCTGGCCCTGTTCCTCGCCGTCCTGCTGAACCAGAAGCTCCGCGGCACCGTGGTGTTCCGGACGCTGTTCTTCTCGCCGGTGGTGGTGACGCTCGTTGCGTGGACGATCGTGTGGGGCTTCCTGCTGCAGGACAACGGCGGCGTGAACGCGTTCCTGCACGTCTTCGGCATCGACGGCCCGAACTGGCTGCGTTCCGGTGGTACGGCCATGGTGTCGGTGATCGTCGTCCAGCTCTTCAAGAACGTCGGGTTGAACATGGTGCTGTTCCTCGCCGCGCTCCAGGGCGTACCGGCGGAGCTGTACGAGGCGGCCCGGATCGACGGTGCGTCCGCGTGGGCGCGGTTCCGGCGCGTGACCGTACCGTTGATCAGTCCAACGATCCTGCTGACCATGATCCTGACGATCGTCGGGTCGTTGCAGGTGTTCGCGCAGATTGCCGTACTGACCCAAGGCGGTCCGGGGACGTCGACGACCGTGCTCGTCTACTACCTGTACCAGCAGGCGTTCCAGTTCCATCACTTCGGGTACGGCGCAACATTGTCGCTGCTGCTGTTCCTGATCGTGCTGGTGCTGACCGTGATCCAGTGGCAGATGCGGAAGAGATGGGTGTTCCATGAGGCTTAAGCTGCTGGTGTACGGGCTGTTGCTGGTGTGCTGTGTTCCGTTTGTGTTCCCGATCTGGTGGATGGCGACGACGTCGCTCAAGCCGGTGGCGGAGATCTTCTCGTTCCCGCCGTCGCTGCTCCCGGGATCGCCGACGCTGGACGCGTACCGGCAGGTGTTCGAGCTGCAGCCGTTCGGCCGGCAGTACCTGAACAGCCTCTACATCGCGCTCGTGGTGACGATCGGGACGCTGGCGGTGTCGGCGCTGGCCGGATACGCGTTCGCGCGGATCAGGTTCCGCGGGTCGGGGATCGTGTTCGTGATCGTGCTGAGCGGGCTGCTGGTGCCGAACGAGGTGACGATCATCCCGCTGTACAAGATGTTCGACGCGTTCGGGCTGGTGGACACGCACTGGCCGCTGATCCTGATCCCGATGCTGGGCGCACCGAGCGTACTGGCGACGTTCATCATGCGGCAGTTCTTCATCACCGTCCCGGTCGAGCTCGAGGAAGCCGGCCGCGTCGACGGCCTCGGCCGGTTCGGCCTCTTCTGGCGCGTCTGCCTACCGTTGGCCCGACCAGCGATCGGCGCGGTGGCGATCTTCACCTTCCTGCACAGCTGGAACCTCTACCTGGAGCCGATCGTCTTCCTCTCCTCCAAACAGAA
>DASSDE010000118.1:0-4537 GCA_035697365.1 Kribbella sp.
GGCATCCACGCCGGCTCGGAGCTGATCGCCTCCGGGCGGATCGGCGTCGTCGACGGCGACCGGGTGATGTTCAACCCGCGGTACGAACTGCGTCCCCAGGCAGCTCATGGCTGAGCCGGAGGCCAAGCCCGCCGCGAAGGCGGGCACCCCGCAAGGAATCGGCAGCTGGGTCGGCATGATGGTCGACGTCGGGCTGCCGTGGATCGCCTTCACGTTGGTGTACGGGTTCAGTGACCACAACCTGAAGCTCGCGCTGATCGTCGCGATCTCGGCCGCGGCCGTGGTGGCGGTGTTCCGGCTGGTCCGCCGCAAGCCGATCGCGAGCGTGATCGCCGGCTTCATCGGCGTCCTGATCTCCGCGTGGACCGCGCATCACACCGGCCAGGCCCAGGACGCGTTCCTGCCCGGCATCCTGCTGAACGCCGGGTACGGGCTGGTGTACCTGGTCACGATCGTGACCCGCTACCCGTTGTTCGGTCTGCTGTACGGCGTGATCACCCAGACCTGGCTCTCCTGGCGGAGCGATCCGGACCTGTTCCGCGGCCTCAACCGGGTGACCATCGTGTTCGCCAGTCAGGTCGCGATCCGGCTGATCGTGATGGTCCCGCTCTACCTCGCACACAACGTCGACGCCCTCGGCATCGCCAAGATCGGGCTCGGCCTGCCGTTCTACGCCGTCACCCTGTGGGCCGCGTACGCCGTGCTGCGCAACTCGATGCCGCCGGAGAAGTGGGACGAGGTCAAGGACAACTTCGCCCACATGCTCCGCGGCACCAAGCCCGACCCCGAGAAGCAGCCGGAGCAGCAGCCCGAGAACCGCGCCTGACGCTGCCTGCCGGAAGCCGCCGGGGTTACTCGGGGCGGATGTGGTGCGGGGAGAGCATGGCCTCGAGCTGTTCTTCGGTCTCGTCGGCGGCGACGAACAGCAGTTCGTCGTTGAGTTCGAGGGTGCCTTCGGGGTCCGGGCGCAGCACCCGGCCCTCGCGGAGGATCACGACCAGGGCAGTGTCCAGCGGCCAGTCGACATCGCCGACCCGCTGACCGATCATGGGGGAGTCCTCGGGCAGGGTCAGCTCGACGAGGTTCGCGTCGCCCTGCCGGAAGGTGAACAGCCGGACCAGGTCGCCGACCGACACCGCCTCCTCGACGAGTGCGGACATGATCCGCGGCGTCGACACCGACACGTCCACACCCCAGGCCTCGTTGAACATCCACTCGTTGCGCGGATGGTTGACCCGGGCAACGGTCCGCGGGACGCCGAACTCGGTCTTGGCGAGCAGCGAGACGACCAGGTTGACCTTGTCGTCACCCGTACTGGCGATCGCGACCTGGCAACGCTGCAGGGCCGCCTCCTCGAGCGAGGACAGCTCGCACGCGTCCGCGAGCAGCCACTCGGCGCGCGGCACCGACTCGGCCTTGATCGCCCGCGGGTCCTTGTCGATCAGCAGCACCTCGTGGCCGTTCTCCAGCAGTTCGCCGGCGATCGAACGACCGACGTTTCCGGCTCCGGCGATGGCGACCCGCATCACAGCTCCTCAGGCTTCGCGCCGAGCTGGGACTCGATCGCGGCGGCTTCCCGCTCCAGCATCACGACGTGCACCAGGTCACCCTCTTGGATGACCGTGTCGGCCTTCGGCAGGATGCCTTCGCCGAGCCGGGTCAGGAACGCGACCCGGGCACCGGTGGCCGTCTCGATGTCGAACGCGAGTCGCCCGATCCAGCCGGCGTGCACATGCACCTCGGCGAGCCGGACGGTGCCGGACGGGTCCCGCCACTCGGGCTCGGAGCCCTCCGGGAGCAGCCGGCGCATCATCTGGTCGACGGTCCAGCGGACGGTGCCGACCGTGGGGATACCGAGCCGCTGGTACACCTCGGCGCGGCCCGGGTCGTAGATCCGGGCGACCACGTTGCCGATCCCGAACGTCTCGCGCGCCACCCGGGCGGCGAGGATGTTCGAGTTGTCACCGTTCGAGACCGCGGCGAACGCCTCGGCGTCCTCGATCCCGGCCTCGATCAGGATCTCGCGGTCGAAGCCCATCCCGACGATGGTCCGGCCGGTGAACGCGGGGCTCAGCCGGCGGAACGCGTCCGCCGACTGGTCGATGATCGCTACTGTGTGGCCGCGTTTCTCCAGGCCACGTGCGAGCATCGACCCGACGCGGCCGCAGCCCATGATGACGACGTGCACTCCGTGATCACTCCCTGCCCGGTGTGGGCCCGTGCGAGTTTCGGGTCGTTTCGGCAGAGGTAGACGCTACACGGTCCCGGCCTCCCTCTAACATCACCGGTGTGACTCCCGCTCTAGGCGATATCGGCAAACGGCTGCTGCTCGGGCGCAAACTGCGCAGCACCCAGCTGGGTGAGACCCTGCTGCCGAAGCGCATCGCCCTCCCGGTGTTCGCGAGCGACGCGCTGTCGTCGGTCGCGTACGCCCCTGACGAGGTCTTCCTCACGCTGTCGATCGCCGGGCTGGCGGCGTACGGCTACTCGTGGAAGATCGGTCTGCTGGTCGCGTTCGTGATGCTGGTCGTGGTCGCGTCGTACCGGCAGAACGTGCACGCGTACCCGTCGGGCGGCGGTGACTACGAGGTCGCGACGGTGAACATCGGCCCGACCGCGGGCCTGACGGTGGCCAGCGCGCTGATGGTCGACTACGTGCTGACGGTCGCGGTGTCGATCTCGTCCGGTGTCCAGAACGCGAAGTCCGCGCTGCCGTTCCTGGAGGGACACGAGGTCCCGTTGGCGGTCGGCCTGGTACTGGTACTGACCGCGATGAACCTGCGGGGCGTCCGGGAGTCCGGGGCGGTGTTCGCCGTCCCGACGTACATCTTCATGTTCTCGATCATCGGGATGGCGATCTGGGGGCTGATCCGGCTCGGCGCCGGCAACCTTCCGATGGCGGAGAGTTCGGGCTTCGAGGTCCGGCCCGAGCCCGGCAGCGAGTTGTTCTCCGGGGTCGCGGCGGTCTTCCTGCTGGCCCGGGCGTTCTCGTCCGGCTGTGCGGCGCTGACCGGTGTGGAGGCGATCAGCAACGGCGTACCGGCGTTCCGCAAGCCGAAGAGCCGGAACGCCGCGACCACGCTGCTGCTGCTCGGCACGATCGCGATCACGATGCTGATGAGCATCCTGTTCCTGGCGTCGAAGATCAATCTGCGGTTCGCCGAGGACCCTGCCACGCAGCTCTACAGCAACGGCCAGCCGGTTGGTGACAGTTACACCCAGAAGACCGTGATCGGCCAGATCAGCGACTCGGTGTTCTCGAACTTCCCGCCCGGGTTCTATCTGGTGATCGGCGCGACCATGCTGATCCTGGTGCTGGCCGCGAACACGGCGTTCAACGGGTTCCCGGTGCTGGCCTCGATCCTGGCCCGGGACGGTTATCTGCCGCGCCAGTTGCACACCCGCGGCGACCGGCTCGCGTACAGCAACGGGATCATCCTGCTGGCGCTCTGCGCGATGGGCCTGATCGTCGCGTTCGACGCCGAGGTCACCCGGCTGATCCAGCTCTACATCGTCGGTGTCTTCGACAACTTCACCCCTGGCTTCTACTTCGTCATCGCGATGACCGGGATCATCCTGGTGCTGGCGGCCAACACCGCGTTCAACGGCTTCCCCGTGCTGGGCTCCATCCTCGCCAAGGACGGCTTCGCGCCGCGCCAGCTCGGCTCGCGCGGCGACCGGCTGGCCTACAGCAACGGCATCCTGATCCTCGCCGGCTTCGCGATGATCCTGATCGTGGCGTTCAACGCCGAGACCACCCGGCTGATCCAGCTCTACATCGTCGGGGTGTTCGTCTCCTTCAACCTCAGCCAGCTGGGCATGATCCGGCACTGGACCCGGCACCTGAAGACGGAGACCGATCCGGCGACCCGGCGCCGGATGTACCGCTCGCGGGCGATCAACACGTTCGGCCTGGCGATGACCGCGGTCGTCTTCGTGATCGTGCTGGTCACCAAGTTCCTCTCCGGTGCCTGGATCGCGATCCTCGCGATGATCGTCTTCTTCATGATCATGAAGGGCATCCGCCGGCACTACGACCGGGTGGCCGAGGAGCTCGTCGTCGGTGACGAGGACCCCATCCTGCCGACCCGGGTGCACGCGATCGTGCTGGTCTCGAAGCTGCACAAGCCGACGATGCGGGCGCTGGCGTTCGCGAAGGCCACCCGGCCCAACGTCCTCGAGGCGGTCTTCGTGGCCGCGGAGCAGGACGCCTCCGACCGGCTGATCGAGGAGTGGGACCAGCGCCACATCGACGTCCCGCTCAAGGTGCTGTACTCGCCGTACCGGGAGATCATCCGGCCGGTCGTCGAGTACGCCATCGAGATCCGCGAGCACAACCCGCGCGGGGTCGTTGCGGTCTACATCCCGGAGTACGTCGTCGGCCGGTGGTGGGAGCAGCTGCTGCACAACCAGACGGCGTTGCGGCTCAAGGGCCGGCTGCTGTTCACCCCGGGCGTCATGGTGATCTCCGTGCCGTACCAGCTGCGCGGCTCCGAGCTGGGCAAGGAGCGCGAGGACTGGCAGCTCCAGCGCCTCC
>DASSDE010000119.1:0-3830 GCA_035697365.1 Kribbella sp.
AGGGCCGCGGCCTCCTCCTCGGTCTGCAGTGCCTTCTTGTGCGCGCCGAGCTTCATGTGCTGGATCTGGTCGTGGATCTTCAGGAACGCGTCCAGCAGCATCTCCGGCCGCGGCGGGCAGCCGGGCAGGTACATGTCGACCGGGACGACGTGGTCCACGCCCTGGACGACCGCGTAGTTGTTGAACATCCCGCCCGAGGAGGCGCAGACGCCCATCGCGAGCACCCACTTCGGGCCGGGCATCTGGTCGTAGATCTGGCGCAGCACGGGGGCCATCTTCTGGCTCACCCGGCCGGCCACGATCATCAGGTCGGCCTGCCGCGGCGACGCCCGGAAGACCTCCATGCCGAACCGCGCGGCGTCGTAGCGCGGGGCGCCGGTGGTCATCATCTCGATGGCGCAGCAGGCCAGCCCGAAGGTTGCCGGCCACAACGAGGCTTTGCGCATGTAGCCGAGCAGTCCTTCGACCGTGCTCAGCAGGACGCCTGCCGGAAGCTGTTCCTCAAGACCCATGTCAGTCCCACTCCAGTCCGCCGCGCCGCCACACGTAGGTGTACGCGATGAAGACGGTCACGATGAAGATGACCATCTCGACCAGCCCGAAGAGCGCCATCTGGTCGAAGGCGACCGCCCAGGGGTAGAGGAAGATGATCTCGATGTCGAACACGATGAACAGCATCGCGGTGATGTAGTACTTCACCGGGAAGCGGCCACCGCCGACCGGCTGCGGGGTCGGTTCGATGCCGCACTCGTACGAGTCCAGCCGGGCCCGGTTGTAGCGCTTCGGGCCCACCAGCGCGCTAATCGTGATGCTGCCCGCCACGAAGAGCAGCGCGAGCACACCAAGAGCGAGAATCGGTGTATATGGGTGCATCGCTCTCGTGCTCCCTCCTTCAGCCGGTGTTCTGTCTGTGTCTGGTGTTACCAGTTGTTATCAGTACTGCAGTGGCTCAACTCACTCGCCCCACCGCTTCAGGCGGCGGGAGCAAGCTTGGTGAGCCCGTTGATGATCTTGTCCATCACGTCCCCGTCGCGCGGGTCGGTGAGGTTGGCGAGCAACTTCAGGGTGAACTTCATCAGGGTGGTGCGCGGCAGACCGTACTTCGTGCAGAGCCGCATCACCTCCGGATTTCCGATCAGCTTCACGAAGATCCGGCCGAGGGTGTAGTAACCGCCGTACTCCTGCTTGAGCGCCTTCGGGTACGCCGAGAGCGCACGCTCGCGCTGGTTCGGCTGCCGGCGCAGTGCCTGGGCGGCGACCTCGGCGGCGAGTGCCCCGGACTCCATCGCGTACGGGATGCCCTCGCCGTTGAACGGGTTGACCATGCCGCCGGCGTCGCCGAGCAGCATCAGGCCGCGGGTGTAGTGCGGCTGCCGGTTGAAGCCCATCGGCAGCGCCGCCCCGCGGATCGGGATGGTCTGGAACTCGTCGCGGAACTGCCACTCGTCCGGCGTCACCTTCAGCCACTGCTTCAGCAGGTCGGCGTAGTCGACCTTGCCGAACGCGTCGGAGGTGTTCAGGATGCCGAGGCCGACGTTCACGGTGCCGTCGCCCATGCCGAAGATCCAGCCGTAGCCCGGGAGCAGCACCTTGCCGCCCGGCTGCTTCGGGTCCGCGGCCCACAGCTCCAGCCAGGACTCCAGGTAGTCGTCGTGCGTACGCGGACTGGTGAAGTACGTCCGGACGGCGACCCCCATCGGGCGGTCGTCGCGCTTGTGCAACCCCATCGCGATGCTCAGCCGCGACGAGTTGCCGTCGGCCGCCATCACCAGCGGCGCCCGGTACTCGAGGTCGGCACCCGCCCGGCGTCCGTTGTCGTCGACCGGCTTGGCGGTGACGCCGACGATGTTGCCGCGGCTGTCCAGGATCGGGCCGGTCACGTTGGTCCGCTCACGCAGCCGCGCGCCGGCCTTCTCGGCCTGCCGGGCGAGCATCTCGTCGAAGTCCATCCGGTTCCGGGTGAGGCCGTAGTTCGGGTGGCTGGACAGGTCCGGCCAGTCGAGCTGCAACTGGTGCCCGGCGCCCTGGATGCGGAGGCCGTAGTTGCGGATCCAGCCGGCCTCTTCGGAGATGTCGATGCCCATGTTGATCAGCTGCTTGGTGCCGCGCGGGGTCAGCCCGTCGCCGCACACCTTCTCCCGCGGGAACGCGGTCTTCTCCAGCAGCAGGACGTCGAGACCCGCGTTCGCCAGGTGGTACGCGGCTGCTGATCCGGCGGGTCCGGCACCGACGACGATCACATCGGCGGTCTCCGCCTGCTGCCCGCTCGGCACGCTCTGGCTCATCTCTTCCCGGCCTGGATGTTTGTGGGCGTGTGCGCTCGTGAATCACTTCACGAACCCTCTTCACTCGACAGTCTAGGACTGCCTGACTCGGACACGAAACTCGCCCCAACCCCCTTGCAGGCAAGCTAATTACGCATAAGTTCCGTTGCGTAATTAACCGGCCTTGACGGCTCGATGGATGGCGACTAGCCCGCCGGTCAGGTTCCGCCACTGGACCCGGGTCCAGCCGGCCTTCTGGATCGCCCGCGCCAGCGGCTCCTGCGGCAGCCAGGCGCGGGTCGATTCGGCCAGGTACTCGTACGCCTCCGGGTTGGTGGAAACCACCTTCGCGACCGCGGGCACCGCGCGCATCATGTACTCCAGGTACACCACGCGGAACGGCTTCCAGGTCGGATGCGACTGTTCCAGGACGACGAGCCGCCCGCCCGGACGGGTGACCCGGAGCATCTCGGCGAGCGCGACCGTGACGTCGTTCACGTTCCGCAGCGCCCAGGAGATCGTCACCACGTCGAACGTGTCGTCGGCGAACGGCAGCCGGAGCGCGTCGCCGGCGATCAGGTCCAGCTCGGGATGCCGGCGCTTGCCGACCGTGAGCATGCCGACCGAGAAGTCGCAGGACACCACCTCGGCACCGGACTCCCGGAGCCGGATGCTGGACGCGCCGGTACCGGCCGCCAGGTCGAGGATCTTCATCCCCTTCCGGGGCGCGATCTCGGCCAGCGTCGCCGGCCGCCAGTAGAGCTTCTCCAGCCCCATCGTCGCGACCGCGTTGGTCCGGTCGTACCCCTCGGCCACGTTGTCGAACATCGCCGCCACGGCCTGCGGGTCCTTGCTCAGATCTGCACGCGTCACCTGTCTAGTTCATCACGGGGCTGAGCGGCACCGAAATTGTGTGGACAGCGGACAGGCATACTCTTGCGTTTCGTGAGTGCATCTCCAGTGAGCCGTCCGGCCACCGCGACCCGGGGCCGGGGCACGAGCGAGGAGTGGTGCTGTGAGCTTGTCTGACCCGATCGTGAGCCAGGCTCCGCGTCTGGTGATTCGCAGCCAGGCCGTCGACGGCGTGTCGGCGCAACTGCTGGACCACCTGCCGGACACCGGCGGGCTCGCCTGGGTACGGCGGGGCGACGGGCACGTCGGCTGGGGCGTCGCCGCCCGGCTGGACGTTGCCGGGAGCAACCGCTTCGAGAAGGCCACGTCCTGGTGGCAGGAGCTGACCGGCGCGGCCGTGATCCGCGACGAGGTCGGCGTACCGGGCTCCGGACTGCTCTGTTTCGGGTCGTTCGGGTTCACCGACGCCGACCCGAGCGAGCTGGTCGTTCCCGAGGTGATCGTCGGCCGCCGCGCCGGCACCACCTGGGTGACCACGATCTCGCCGGCCAGTTCGCTGACGGCGCCGCCGGACCTCGAGGTGCACGAGCCGTCCCCGGTGTACGACGTGACGTTCGCGGACGGCGCCCGGACCGGGACCGCCTGGTCGAGCATCGTCGCCGACGCGGTCCGCCGGATCACCGCGGGCAACCTCGACAAGGTCGTACTGGCCCG
>DASSDE010000120.1:0-9245 GCA_035697365.1 Kribbella sp.
ACATTCAGCCGCGCGGCGAGGTCGTCGACGGTGAGTGGATCGGCGAGATGCTCGGTCGCCCAGTCGAGGACGACGCCCAGCGACTGCGCCGACTGCGGCTCCTCCGTCTTGTACTGCAACTGCCCGCCTTCGCGATGCGGCGGCATCACCATCCGTCGCGCCACCCGCGCCGCGTACGCCGCACCGTGATCGCTCCGGACGAGATGCAGGCACAGGTCGATCCCGGTCCCCGATCCGCCACTCGTCGCGACATCCCCGTGGTCGACGTACAGGACGTCCGGATCCACTTGTACTGCGGGGAATCGGCGCTGCAGCTCGTCGGCGTACCGCCAATGGGTTGCGGCGCGGCGCCCGTCGAGCAGCCCGGTCGCAGCGAGCAGGTACGCGCCCGAACAGATGCTGACCAGCCGCGCGCCGCGTCGATGCGCGCGGGTCAGCGCCCGGACGACCGCAGCCGACGGCTCCCGATTGATCGGCAACCAGCCCGGTACGACGATCGTGCCCGCGCTGTCGAGCGCCCGCAGGCCGGACGTGACCACCATGTCGAAACCCTCGGTGGTACGGACGTTTCCCGCCTGCTCGGCGCAGACGCTGAAGCGGTACGGCGGATCGCGGAACACGGCCGCCGCGCAGCCGAACTCGAAGCTCGCCTGCGGAGCGGCCACCAGCGCGACAACACGATGCATGGCAGAAAAGTACCTGATCGGGACAATTCAGACACTGGGTCGAGGCCGTGCACGACGCGATGATCGGGGCATGGAGAGCTACGAGTGGGCGTCGGTCGACGACGCACCGGTCCGTGAAGTGTTTCCGGGCATCCGGCTGCGGCCGTTGTGGTCCGGGGCGGTCGCCAAGGCGTACGTACTGCAAATGGATGCGGGGGCGAAGTGGGAGGGCATCGACGTCCACGACCCGGGTCCGGAGGAGGTGTTCGTGGTCGACGGGGTGTTCAACGACGGCGAACGCGACTACCCGGCCGGTTCGTTCATCCACGCCCCGGCCGGGTCGTCGCACATCCCGCAGTCCACTGCGGGCTGCACACTGTTCCTGTTCTACCCCGAGGGTTAGTTGTCCGTACTGCGGAGCTCGGTCGGGGCGCCGTGGACGGCCGGGATGCTGCCGAGCTTGCCGGCCTGGAAGTCCTCGAACGCCTGGATCACCTCGGCGCGCGTGTTCATCACGAACGGCCCGGCCATCGCGATCGGCTCGCGGATCGGGCGGCCGCCGATCACGAGCACGTCGAGGTTCGGCTCGGCCTGCGGCTGGGTCGTACTGGCCTGCGTACGGATCGTGTCGCCCGGGCCGAAGACGGCGAGCTGCCCCTTGCGGAACGGGCGTCGCTCGGCGCCGACCGTCCCCTGACCGGCGAGGACGTAGACGAGCGCGTTGTAGTCCGGCTGCCATGGCAGGATCAGCTCCGCACCCGGGCTGACAGTCGCGTGCACCAGCGTGATCGGAGTGTGGGTCGAGCCGGGGCCGTCGTGGCCGTCGACCGAGCCCGCGATCACGCGAATGAGCGAACCGCCGTCCGGCGTCGAGAGCAGCGCAGCGTCGCCGCCGCGGATGTCCTGGTACCGCGGCGGGGCCCACTTGAGCGCCTTCGGCAGGTTCACCCAGAGCTGGATGCCGTGGAACAGGCCGCCGCTGGTCACGAGGTGCTCCGGCGGCGTCTCGATGTGCAACAGCCCGCTGCCGGCGGTCATCCACTGCGTGTCGCCGTTGGAGATGATGCCGCCACCGCCGTTGGAGTCCTGGTGCTCCATGATCCCGTCGAGCATGTACGTGACGGTCTCGAAGCCGCGGTGCGGGTGCCACGGAGTGCCCTTCGGCTCACCCGGTGCGTACTCGACCTCGCCCATCTGGTCCATGTGGATGAACGGGTCCAGGTCGCGCAGGTCGACGCCCGCGAAGGCGCGCCGGACCGGGAAGCCCTCCCCCTCGAAGCCGCTCGGCGCGGACGTCACCGACTTCACGGGACGCTCCCGCACGACGGCCGGGTCCTGCGGGCTGATCCGCGGCAGAACGGTGATGTCGCTGACGGTCACGGCAGGCATGCTGTGCTCCTCGCTGGGCTGGTAGTTCAAGAATAAACTATCTGCCCGAACGGCAGCAAGCCCGTAGGTATTCCGGGCGGTCCGGGTGCGGGGCGGGATCGGGTGCGTGGCAGACTTCGGAGTCGTGACGGCGCAGATTCTGGACGGCAAGGCGACGGCGGCGGCGATCAAGGACGAGTTGAAGGTCCGGGTCGCGAAGCTCGCCGAGCAGGGTGTGGTGCCCGGGCTCGGGACGATCCTGGTCGGCGACGACCCGGGCAGCCGGGCGTACGTGGCGGGCAAGCACCGCGACTGCGCGGCGGTCGGGATCTCCTCGATCCAGGTCGAGCTGCCGGACACCGCGACCCAGGACGAGATCGCGGCCAAGGTCAAGGAGCTCAACGAGAACCCGGAGTGCACCGGCTTCATCGTCCAGCTCCCGCTCCCCAAGCACGTCGACACGAACACGATCCTCGGCCTGATCGACCCGGCCAAGGACGCCGACGGGCTGCACCCGGTCAGCCTCGGCAAGCTCGTCCTCGGTCAGGAGGGTCCGCTGCCGTGCACCCCGAAGGGTTGCGTGGAGATCCTCCGGCGGTACGACGTACCGATCGCCGGCGCGCACGTGGTCGTCGTCGGGCGTGGAGTGACCGCGGGGCGTCCGATGGGGCTGCTCTTCACCCGCCGGAGCGAGAACGCGACCGTGACGCAGTGCCACACCGGCACGAAGGACCTCGCCGGTGTCGTCCGGACCGGTGACATCGTGATCGCGGCCGCCGGTTCGGCCGGCCTGATCACCGCGGACATGGTGAAGCCCGGCGCCGTCCTGCTCGACGTCGGCACCAGCCGGAACACCGAGGGCAAGATCGTCGGCGACATCGAGCCGGCCGCCCGCGAGCAGGCCGCCTGGATCGCCCCGATGCCCGGCGGCATCGGCCCGATGACCCGCGCCATGCTCCTCACCAACGTCGTCGAAGCCGCCGAATCCACCCTCGCCCGATGACGGGCACGATGGCGCCGGGAGTGACGTGCTGATGGCAGGCGAGGCCCAGCGACGCAGTCAGTGGCCGCTGGCGTCGTCGTTGCTGGTCGCCCTGACCGGCCTGATCGTGCTGTGGTTCTACGACTGGCGCAACGGCGTACTGGTCTTCGCCGCCGCCGTAGGCCTGGCCGGCCTCCTCCGAGCCACCCTCACCGACACCGCGGCCGGCCTCCTCCACGTCCGCAGCCGCATGTTCGACACCACCTTCCTCCTCCTCACCGCCGCAGCCATCACAACCCTCGGCCTGATCATCCCCAACTGATCACTGCCTGCACACAGCAACCCAGGGCAGGGGGTCAGTGGAAGAAGTGGCGGGTGTTGGTGAAGTACATGGTGATGCCGGCCTTGTTGGCGGCTTCGATGGCGGCTTCGTCGCGGATGGAGCCGCCGGGCTGGACTACTGCCTTGACGCCGCCTTCGATGAGGACCTCGAGGCCGTCGGGGAACGGGAAGAAGGCGTCGGAGGCGGCGACGGAGCCGGTGGCGCGGTCGCCGGCGCGAGTGACTGCGAGGCGGCACGAGTCGACCCGGTTGACCTGGCCCATGCCGACGCCGACGGAAGCGCCGTCCGCGGCGAGCAGGATCGCGTTGGACTTGACCGCCCGGCAGGCCTTCCATGCGAACGCGAGGTCGGCGAGCACCTCCGGAGACGCGGCCGAACCAGCAGCGAGCGTCCATGCCGACGGGTCGTCCCCGGCGGCCTGAAAGCGATCGCGGTGCTGCAGCAGCAGGCCGCCGCTGATCGCGCGCGTCTCGACAGCCTCGGATCCGTCCACCGGCTCGGCCACGAGCAGGCGGATGTTCTTCTTCGCCTGCAGGATCTCGACGGCACCGTCCTCGAAGCCGGGCGCGACCAGTACCTCGGTGAAGATCTCCGCGACCTGCTTGGCCAGCTCCACCGACACCGGCCGGTTGGTGGCGATCACACCGCCGTACGCCGAAACCGGGTCACACTCGTGAGCGCGCCGGTGCGCCTCGGCGATGTCCTTGCCGACCGCGATGCCGCACGGGTTCGCGTGCTTGATGATCGCGACCGCCGGCTCGCTGAAGTCATAGGCGGTACGACGAGCCGCGTCGGCGTCGACGTAGTTGTTGTACGACATCTCCTTGCCGTGCAGCTGCTCCGCCGCCGCGAGACCGCCGCGACCGTTGAGGTACAGCGCGGCCGGCTGGTGCGGGTTCTCGCCGTACCGCAGGACGGCCGACTTGTCCCAGGACGAACCGACCCACGCCGGGAAGCCGGAACCTTCGCTCGTGTCCGTGAGCACGTTGCCCATCCAGGACGCGACGGCGATGTCGTACTCGGCGGTGTGTACGAAGGCGGCCGCGGCCAACTGCTGCCGCTCCGCCAGCGAGAAGCCGCCCTCCTCCAGCGCGCTCAGCAGCGACGGGTACTGCGCGGCGGACGTGACGACGGCGACGTTCGCGTGGTTCTTGGCCGCGCCCCGCACCATCGACGGCCCGCCGATGTCGATCTGCTCGATGCACTCGTCGACCGAGGCACCGGACGCGACCGTCTCCGTGAACGGGTACAGGTTGCTGATCAGCAGGTCGAACGGCTCGACCCGCATCTCCTTCAGCTGCTCGATGTGATCCGGCTTCCGCAGATCGGCCAGCAGCCCTGCGTGTACGAGAGGGTGCAGCGTCTTGACCCGCCCGTCGAGGCACTCCGGGAACCCGGTCAGCTCCTCGACCTTGGTCACCGGCACTCCGGACGCCGCGATCCGCGCCGCGGTCGAGCCGGTCGACACCAGCTGCACACCGGCCGCGTGCAGTGCCCCAGCGAGCTCCTCCAGACCAGTCTTGTCATAGACGCTGATCAGCGCCCGGCGGATCGGCCTGCGGTCGGTGCTCACTTCAGTCGAACCTTTCGTCCGGTGATGGTCCAGCCGTCGCGGACCAGCCGGCCGACCCACTCCACCAGCTGGCGGCGTTCGACCTCCTTGATCCGCTCGGTCAGGGTTTCTTCGGTGTCGTCGTCCTCGACGGGCACGACGACCTGCCCGATGATCGGCCCGGTGTCGACGCCGCCGTCCACGAAGAACAGCGTCGCGCCCGCGACCTTCACGCCGTACTCCAGCGCATCCCGCGGCCCGTGGATCCCGGGGAACGCGGGCAGCAGGGCGTTGTGGGTGTTGATGTAGCGGTCGCCGAAGGACGCAAGGAAATCGTCCCCGACGAGCTTCAGGAACCCGGCCGACACCACGAGGTCGGGCTTGTACTCCGAGACCGAGGCCGTCAGCGCCCGGTCCCAGTCGGCGCGCTCGCCGTACTCCTTGACCTTGTGCACGAACGTCGGCACCCCGGCGGCCGCGGCGCGGTCGAGTCCGGCGATGCCGTCCCGGTCGGCGCCGACGGCGACCACCTGAGCGCCGTACGCCGGGTCGGCGCAGGCGTCCAGCAAGGCCTGCAGGTTGGACCCCGACCCCGACACGAGCACGACGAGGCGTGCAGAACCGGAGTCAGCAGCAGAAGTCACGGCGGGAAGCCTATCGCCCGGCGTCGGCTCCGGTGTCAGCCGGTCGGCGGGCGGACACCACGGCTGCCGTCACGGCGGCTCCGATCGCCATCCCGGCCGCCAGCACACCGGCCGCCGGCAGCGCCCCCGGAACCCCGATCGCCGACATCCGCCCTGGTCCGGCCGACCCGCCCGACAGCGCCAGCAGCGCGAAGACGATCAGCCCCGCGAGCACCGCCGCGATCGCGCCGCGCAGCGCGAACGCGTCCCATCCGAGCGCGTACGCATCCCGCTCCCGGAGCCCTCGCCGTACGACGACCAGCCCCGCGACGGCCCCCGCCACCAGCGGGACGAGTGCGGTCAGCGCCAGCAGGTACGTCGGCGTGGCGCCATCAGCGGGTACGGCGGCCAGCAGCGGCAGCGCCGGCAGATTCCCCACGTCGACCCCCGTCGGCGCGATCGTCGTACCGGTCCCCAGCTGGAATCCGGGCCCGGCGAGGAACGCGACGACGTACAGCACGATGTTCGGCAGCAGCATCAGGCAGATCGCGAACAGCACGACCGACCCGATCACGCCGGCGTCCAGGAGCTCGAGCATGCCGGTGATCCGGGAGAAGTGGATGGCGAGCAGCACGGCGTACAGCAGGGAGGCAATGGCGACGATGGTCAGTACGGCGGCAAGGGCAGCCGGTACGGCGTCGCGCAGACCGGCTGGTGTGGCGTCCGCGAGATCCTCACCGGCACCGGACTCGACCACGATGCCGGCCAGACCCGCGATCAGGGCGAGTGAGAACGTACCGAGGAATGCTGAGAACGGTGAGACCTTGAGCGATCCCTCCGCCGTGAGCAGGCCCACAACCAGCCCGCCGAGGCCGTAGACGAGCGCGAACGCCGCGGCGAGCGAGATCAGGTCCTTGGTCCGGTCGGCGGCACTGGAGCGCGCGGCGGCCTTGCCGCCGCGGTACAGGCACCAGCCGAAGAACAAGGTCAGGCCGAGCGGCGCGACGCTGATCCGGCCGGTGCCCAGCGTCACCCCGGCCTTGTGCGCGATCAGCCAGGCCGATGCGCCGGCCCGGACCGCTCCGGAGGCACCGCCGAAGGTCGCGCCCAGCCAGCCGATCACGGCGACCGCCGCGCAGGTCAGCAGGCCGGTGAGCAGGCAGGCTCCGGCGGAGATCACGGCCGACACGAGCAATGGCTTGGTCGGGGCGGCGATCTCCGACGTGGGCGTCTCGCCGTCCCGCGCGCCCGGGCGGCTCAGCATGTCGGTCATCTGACTCCCATCGTCTCTCCGGGCACGGACGCCGCTCGTCCTGACACGCCGGATATGGGAGACTTCAGCCCGCCTGCTCACCGTCAGTTGCGACCTGTTCGCCTGGTGGTAGCTGACTGGGAGCGGCGTGGGTCCACCGGGTACTGTCAGGTGGAATCAGTCAGGAGGTCGAAGCTTTGGCCGGTTCCCACCGTGCACAACGCGGCGGCGGTCGCGCCGCTGCCCGGGAGGCACGACGGCAGCAGGCGCGCAAGCGGAACCAGACGATCGCCGCCGGTGTGGCGGTCGTGGTCCTGGTCGGCGGCGGCGGAGTTGCCGCGCTGAACGCGTTCGGCGGCGACAAGACCGAGGGCCCGAAGGCCGGCGCCAGCGGCCCGGCCGACGACAAGTCGACCCAGTCGAACGTCCTGGCCGACGACAAGCTGCTGCTGGACGCCGCGGGCGCGAAGACGCTCGGCGCGACCGGCGCCTGGACGGTCACCGGGACGGCCGGCAACGACGACGCTCCGGACACCTCGTTCGCCTGCCAGCCGCAGCGGGTCGCGGATCCGGCCGGCCTGCGGACCTGGGTCCGCACCCTGCAGAACTCGGTCACCAAAGAGACCGCCGTCCAGTACATCGACGTCTCGAACGACAAGACCGCGGCCGCGAAGACGTACAACCTGGTGGTCCGCTGGCTGAGTCAGTGCTCCAGCCCGCAGACCCGGTTGTCCGCGGGCTACGTCACCACCGGCGTCGGTCAGGCCGGAGTGATCGCGGTCTTCGGGCAGGTCCCCGGCGCGAAGACGACGAAGTACAAGACGGTTGCGGTCACCCTGGCCGGGCAGGCGACCATGGTCGTCGAGCACGACACCGTGGCCGCTACGCCGCCGCGGCCGGACGCCGTCCTCAAGGTCGCGAGCGCGGCGGCGACGAAGATCTGCGCCCAGACCGGCGGCTGCGGCACCGGCGCCGCCCTGGCGAAGCCGGCCCTGCTGCCGAACGTCGACACCCCCGGCTTCATGGCGCCGGCCGACCTGCCCCTGCTGCCCGAGGTCGACAAGCCGTGGGTGAGCGCCCCCGCGCAGACCGGTGACGGCACCGGCTGCGAGAAGCTCACGCTCAAGAAGGCGAAGGCGTCGAAGTACTCGACCGTGACGTACGTGGCGCCGGGGGCCAAGGTGCCGACCGAGTTCGGCGTCGACGACACGGTCGTCAAGTTCCCGACCGCGGCCGCCGCGTCGGACTACGTGGACAAGATCCGCAAGAACCTCGACAACTGCGAGAAGAGCGTCTCGAACGCGGTGACCGAGGGGACCGGAACCGTCAAGACCAGCACCGTGAGCGGCAAGAGCTGGAAGGCGACGTACGACAGCGGGGACGGCAAGAAGTTCCACTACCGGATCGGTATCGCCGGCTCCGGGGACCGCGTGGTGTACCTGCTGTACCCGGTGCTGAAGAACCTCGACATCACCGACGCCGCGTTCAACGAGACGTTGGTGCGCGCCGTCGACCGCTCGGTGGTCTACAAGTAGAACGGGACCCACCCCCGAAGGGGCAGGTCCCGCCCTGGTCCAGTTCGGCGGGTCTGGCTACTTGCCCAGGCCCTGCATGATCTCGCGCATCAGGTTGGCGGTCTCGGACGGCGTCTTGCCGACCTTCACACCGACGGCCTCGAGGGCCTCCTGCTTCGCGGCCGCGGTCCCGGACGAGCCGGAGACGATCGCGCCGGCGTGACCCATGGTCTTGCCCTCGGGGGCGGTGAAGCCCGCGACGTACCCGACGACCGGCTTGGTCACGTTCTCCTTGATGAACGCGGCCGCCCGCTCCTCGGCGTCGCCACCGATCTCACCGATCATCACGATCGCGTCGGTGTCCGGGTCGTCCTGGAACGCCCGCAGCGCATCGATGTGCGTGGTCCCGATGATCGGGTCGCCACCGATCCCGATCGCGGTCGAGAACCCGAAGTCCTGCAGTTCGTACATCATCTGGTACGTCAGCGTGCCGGACTTGCTGACCAGACCGATCCGGCCCTGGCCGGCGATGCTGGCCGGGATGATGCCGGCGTTCGACTCGCCCGGGGTGATGATGCCGGGGCAGTTCGGGCCGATGATCCGGGTCTTGCCGGACGCCTGCGCGGCGGCGAAGAACGCCGCGGTGTCGTGCACCGGCACGCCCTCGGTGATCACCACGACGAGCGGAACCTCGGCCTCGACGGCCTCCAGTACGGCGTCCTTGGTGAACTTCGGCGGGACGAAGATGACCGACACGTTCGCGCCGGTCTCCTTGACCGCGTCCGCGACGGTGCCGAACACCGCGACCGACTTGCCGTCGAAGTCCTGGCTCTGGCCCGCCTTGCGCGGGTTCACGCCGCCGACGATGTTGGTGCCCGAGGCAAGCATCCGGGTGGTGTGCTTGGTGCCCTCGGAGCCGGTCATGCCCTGGACGATGACCTTGCTG
>DASSDE010000121.1:0-18023 GCA_035697365.1 Kribbella sp.
CGGCGGCAAGGGCAAGGTCAGCCTCTCCGGCGGCTGGACCTGGGCGATCCCGGCCAAGTCGAAGAACTCCGATGCGGCCTGGGACTTCATCAAGACCCTGCAGACGCAGAAGAACGCGGCCAAGTACGCCACCGACGGCGCACAGATCGCGGTCCGCAAGGACGTCGCCTCGGACGCCGCGTACAAGGCCTCCGCGGCGAGCACCAAGTTCTTCACCGACCTCGTCTCGGTGACCGTGTACCGCCCGGCGCTGCCGGAGTACCCGAAGGTCTCCAACGAGATCATCACCGCGATGGAGTCGGTGATGACCGGGCAGACCAAGCCCGACGACGCCGCCAAGAACTACGACCAGGCGGTCGAGGGTGTCGTCGGCGGCAAGGACAAGACGACGACGCAGAGCACCGGCCAGTAGTTCCCGGCCCGACGGAGGATTCTCCCCTGTGACGACGACTGTCGCGCCGACCGCGGCCGCGGCCGCTCGCAAGAGCGGCCGGCCGCGGGCGGCCAAACTGGTACGGATGCTGCCGCTCTCGCCGGCCATCGTACTGATGCTGGTCTTCCTGGCCGGCCCGATCATCTACTGCGTGTACGCGGCGTTCACGAACATGGCGCTCACCGGCACCGGTGCGGCGCACGTGAAGTTCATCGGCCTGGAGAACTTCCGGAAGGCCTTCAGCAGCAGCGCGTTCACGAACTCGATCTGGCTGACGCTGGTGTTCACGCTGATCTCCGCGATCATCGGCCAGAACACCCTCGGTCTCGGCCTGTCGCTGCTGATGCGGCGCTCCACCAAGGTGGTCCGCAACTTCGTCGGTACGTCCGTGATCGGCGCGTGGGTGCTGCCCGAGGTGGTCGCCGCGTACCTGCTGAGCGCGTTCTTCAACGACGACGGCACGCTGAACGTGATGCTGCACGCGGTCGGCCTGCCCGGCCAGGACTGGTTGTACGCGGCACCGATCATCGCGGTGTCGCTGGCCAACATCTGGCGCGGTACGGCGTTCTCGATGCTGGTGTACTCGGCGGCCTTGAGCGAGATTCCCAAGGAGATCGAGGAGTCTGCCGAGATGGACGGCGCGGGCGGCTGGCGGCGGCTGGCGTTCGTGACGCTACCGATGATCACCCGCGCGATCATGACCAACCTGATGCTGATCACGCTGCAGACGCTCAGCGTGTTCGGCCTGATCTTCGCGATGACCCGCGGCGGCCCCGGAACCAAGAGTCAGACGCTGCCGCTGTACATGTACGAGCAGGCGTTCAGCTTCTCCCAGATCGGCTACGGCACAGCGATCGCCCTGGTGATGCTGGCCATCGGCGCGATCTTCTCGCTGATCTACCTGCGAGGCCTGAACACGGAGGCAGCATGATTGCCCGCGACCGGATGAGCAAGCTGGCATCGAATCTGGTGCTGCTTGCCATCGGCATCCTTTTTGTCCTGCCGTTGCTGTGGGTGCTGTTCGCGTCGATCAACCGGACGGCCGGGCTGCGGGTCGAGTTCCCGACGCATCCGACGCTCGGGAACTTCAAGGCGGTGCTGAACACCGACACCACGTACCGCCCGGTGCTGAACGGCATCATCTTGTGCGGTGGTGCCGCGCTGCTGACGATGGTGTGCGCGGTGCTCGCGGCGTACCCGCTGTCGAGGTTCCGGACCCGGTTCAACCGGCCGTTCCTGCTGACGGTGCTGTTCTGCACGGGGCTGCCGATCACCGCGGTGATGGTCCCGGTGTACGGGCTGTTCGTCCAGCTGAACCTGGTCGACACCATTGGTGGCACCATCATGTTCATGGCGACCAGTGCGCTGCCGTTCGCGATCTGGCTGACCAAGACGTTCATGGACGGCGTACCGCTGTCGCTCGAGGAAGCCGCCTGGGTCGACGGCGCCGGCAACATGCGCGCACTGTGGGCGATCGTGCTGCCGCTGATGTGGCCGGGGATCGCGGTCGTGCTGATCTTCACGTTCATCGGCATGTGGGGCAACTTCTTCGTCCCCTTCATGCTCCTGCTCTCACCAGAACGGCTGCCGGCCTCCGTCAGCATCTTCACCTTCTTCGGCCAGTACGGCGAACCCAACTACGGCCAGTTGGCGGCGTACTCCCTGATCTATACCACCCCCGTACTCCTCCTCTACCTACTCCTCTCCCGCAAACTAGGCGGAGCCTTCGCCCTAGGCGGAGCCATCAAGGGCTGATTGCCAGGTGGTTAGTTTTTCGGGGAAGGGTTTGTTCCAAAGGGGGGTTGGGACGGCTTGGGTGTAGCGGGCGAGGGCCGGCGGGGCGAGGGTGGCGGTGGTGTCGGGAGCGGCATCGAGGGCCACGGCCAGGTTGATGGTGAAGGTGGACACGCGGGTCAGGCGGTCGTGGTCCGGGGTTGACTCGAGGTCTTTGAGTTGGGCGCGGAGTTGTTTGAGGGTGCGCAGCGCCGTGCGGTGGTCACCGCGGCCGGCCGGGGTGTCCAGGTCGTCGGCCGGGACACCGAGGAGCTCCGCCGTCTGGGCGATGGCTTCGGGAGCGGGCTCCGCGGCGGGGGAGGACTTGCCGAAGAGGCGCGGTTTACCGAGGCGGTCGGCGATCTCGGCGAGCAGTACGTCCAGGGAGTCGGTGACATTCGCGACGGCGCGGTCCGCGGTTTTGCGGCGGTTGGTGTCGAGCGCCGCGACGCGGACGTGTTCGGCTTCGATCGCCGTACGGAGAGACTCCGGCCAGTCCTCGAGGCCGGTCAGCTTCTCCTGACGGGGCGCGGACGCGTTCAGGTCGCCGGCGTCCAGCGGTTTGCCGCCGACGCGGGCCGCGGTGATGTCTTCTTCGAGCTTCTTCTTGGGTCCCGGGACGATTGAGCTCACGTGTCCAGCCTACGCAGGTTCCAGACCGAGGGGACGGCGACGGTGACGAGCGTGATCAGGACGAACAGCGCGGCGCCCCACAGTTCGACCGTCCGGGCGCTGATCGCGACCGCGACGTACCCGACCGTGAGTTGCCCGGCCGGGCCGGCGATGAACGAGCCGAGCATGTCGTACGACGAGACGCGCGACAGTTTGTCGATCGGTACGTGCTGACCGAGCGCGGTCTCCCAGCTGATCCCGAAGATGTCGAAGCCGACACCGAGCAGGAACGCCGAGATCGCCATCGCCCACAGATGCGGCAGGAGTGCCAGGCACAGCATCACAGGCACGGTGAGGAGGATGCCGAGCATCCCGGTACGGAGCGGATGGCGCGGCTTGAGCCGCAGCATGATGATGCCGCTGGCAACGAGACCGGCGCCGAAGCAGGCACTCACGACACCCCATCCGGTACGCCCGAAGGTGCGATCCGCGATCACCGGACCGAGCACCTGGTAGCAGGCGGTGTAGACCAGGTTGAGCAGTGCGAACGCGAGCACGATCACCCACACCCACTGCCGGGAAGCGAACTCGCGCCAGCCCTCCCGCAGGTCGGTCAGCACCGAGCTCGCGGCCCGCTCGATCCGCGGAATCGCCAGCCGGGACAGCAGGAACGCGCCGATTCCGAATGTCACACCGTCGACCGCGAGCCCGATCCCGGGGCCGGTCAGCCCGACGATCACACCGGCGACCGCACCGCCGCCGATCATCGCGGACGAGCGCGCGAAGCCGGCGATCGCGTTCGCCTGCGGGAGTTCGGCGCGGTCCACGATCGACGGCAGGATCCCGGTCATCGCGGGCATCACGAACGCCGCCGCGATCCCGTTCACCGCCTCGATCGAGGCCAGCTGCCAGATCGTCGCGTGCCCGGTCAGGATCAGGGTCGCGGCCAGGCCCTGCGTGAGGCCGCTGACCGTGTTGGCGGTGACCAGGACGAGGTGCCTCGGCAGCCGGTCGGCGATCACGCCGCCGAGCAGCAGGAACACGATGTTCGGGATGCTCCGCGCCGCCAGCACCGTCCCGACCGCGCTCGCCGAGTGTGCGACATCCAGTACGGCGAACACCAGCGCCACCGGTGCGATCGACGATCCGAGGATCGAGATGAACCGCGCGGACACGAAGACCCGCACGTCACGATGCCGCAGTACGGCCAGATCTTGCCGGAACCCCACCCCTGTACGCCTCCCTCGAGCCCGCCGAGCTTACTCGACACGAGTACCGGCCGAGGCTGCTCGAGGGTACGGTCGGTGATTGTGAGGCGGCGGATGGTGGGGGGCTTCTGGGCGGCGCGGGGCACCGTCGCGCTCGTGCTGCTCATCGCACTCCTGTCCGTGGCGGCACTCGCCGTGGGGAAGTGGGAGCGCGAGCTCGGGTACCAGAGCCCGTCCGTGCACCTCGTACTCGAGACTGTCAACGCGTGCGTGGCGTTGTTGCTCGCCTTCCTCGTCTACGGGCGCTTCCGGCGTACCGAGACGTGGCAGGATCTCTTGCTCCTTCAAGGACTGGTGGTTCTCGGTACGGCGAACGGCTTGCTGAGCGTCACCTTGATGAAGAACGAACCCGTGGGACCGCTCGGCAGCTGGCTTCCGCCGAGCCTGCGGATCGCCGGTACGTTGCTGATCGCGCTGTCCGCCCTCGTCCCGGATCGGCCGGCACGCCACCGCGCCTGGCGGCACTGGGCGCTGGCGCCCGCCGTCGCCGGCATGCTCCTGGTCGGAGCTCTCCTGTACGTACGGAAGGACTCGCTGCCCTCGGCCGCATCACCCACCTCCGGTGCGCTCCTGATCCCGCAGCTCCTGACGCTGGCCGGCTTCGCGGTGGCCGCGATCGCGTTCACGCGGCAGGCGCGTAGCCGCGACGACGTACTGCTGCGCTGGCTCGGTCCTGCCTGCGCGGTCGGCGCGGTCGCCCGCTTGAACTACCTGTTCTTCCCGCCGAGCGCTGCGGACTGGCTGTATTCCGGTGACGTACTGCGAACCGCGTCCTATGTCCTGCTGCTCGTTGCGGCCGGACGTGAGATCAGCCGGCACTGGGCTCTGCAGGCCGAGGCTGCTGTCGCGGAGGACCGCCGGCGGCTCGCTCGCGAGATGCACGACGGCGTACTGCAGGAGCTCGGCTACATCCGCTCCGAGATCTCTACGTTCGACGGTCCGAAGGTCGACCGGATCCTCGGCGCCAGCGACCGCGCGCTGGACGAGGCGCGACAGTTGCTCGAGGCGCTCGGCCGGTCCGACGACGAGCCGCTCGGTCTCGTACTGCATCGGGCGGTCGAGCAACTGTCCCAGCGATACCGGGTGACGCTCGACCTGGAGCTCGACGAGTCGATCGTGGTCGATCGCCCGCAACGGCATGCGCTGGTCCGGATCGCGCGGGAGGCGGTGCTGAACGCCGTACGGCACGGTGGCGTGGATCGCGTACGGGTCGAGCTGAGCCGCGACGGCGACGGGAACCGGCTGCGGATCTCCGACGACGGTCCCGGATTCGACGCCACGCAACCGCGGACCGGGTTCGGGCTGATCAGCATGCGGGAGCGCGCGGAGGCCCTGCCGGGTACCTTCGTACTGACGACACAACCGGACGAGGGAACGACGGTGGTGGTCAGGTGGTGATGGCGGAACCGCGCCGGGTGGTGATCGCGGACGATCATCCACAACTGCGGGCGCACATCCGGCAAGCCCTGGAGGCGGGCGGTTTCGAGGTCTGCGCCGAGGCGGCGAGCGGTCCACAGGCCGTCCGGCTCGCCGGCGAACACCAGCCGGACGTCGTACTGCTCGACATCCACATGCCCGGCGGCGGGATTCGTGCCGCCGCGGAGGTCTCCCGGTTGCTGCCGGACACCGCGATCGTGATGCTCACCGTGTCCCGCGACGACAACGACCTGTTCGACTCGCTACGCGCCGGAGCCTCCGGCTATCTGCTGAAGGACACCGATCCGGGCCGGCTGCCGGAGGCTTTGCGCGGCGTGCTGTCCGGGGAGGCGGCGATCCCGCGGTCGCTGGTCGCCCGGATTCTGGACGAGTTCCGGGAGCCGGGCCGCCGGCGCGCGGCCCGGCGGCCGAAGGCGGCGCTGCTCACGTCCCGCGAGTGGGAGGTGATGGTCCTGCTCGGCGACGGGCTGACGACCGACGAGGTGGCCAAGCGGTTGTTCCTCTCGCCGACCACGATCCGGGTGCACATCTCGTCGGTCCTGCGCAAGCTTCGGGTCAAGGACCGGCAGGCGGCCATCGACCTGCTCCGCGACGAAAGCTGAACCGATCGTGCGGCCGGTCCCCCCTCCTCACCGTCCGCACGATCGGTCCTGCCGGTGTTGCCTGCGCCGTGCGCGATCCCCCCTCGCCCACGGCCCATGCAGTCACCGTAGGTAGCGGCGCCCCGTAGATCCAGCCCTTTGAGCGTTCAAATACCTAAACACCGTACGGTGCGGCGGCCTGCCGACGGTTGTCCGTCGTTGTCACTAGGGGTGACCAGGGGATTGCCGCTACCTTGAGGTATTGGTCCCTCGATCTGCAGGAGGCTCCGTGAAGATCAACGACGTACTGCGCGGCAAAGGCAACCAGGTCGTCACCATCTCCCCAGAAGCCACTGTCACCGAGCTGCTGTCCCTGCTCGCCGAACACAACATCGGTGCGGTCGTGGTCAGCGCGGACGGGTCGACGGTGTCCGGGATCGTGTCGGAGCGCGACATCGTGCGGCTCTGGAACGGTACGCCGGAGGCCGGCGACGTGCGGGTGAGCGCAATCATGACGCCTGAGGTGCACACCTGTGCGCCGGACGACCTGATCGACAACCTGATGCGGATGATGACCGACCGCCGGATCCGGCACGTGCCGGTCGTTGTCGACGGCAACCTCGCCGGCCTGGTCAGCATCGGGGACGTGGTCAAGTCCCGGATCGGTGAGCTCGAGTTCGAGAAGGAGCAGCTCTCCAACTACATCTCCAGCTGACCAGGCGGTGCCGGCTACAGGTTGATCAGTTCCCCGAGGTCGAGGCCCTCGAGTTGCGGGCGGACGTCCTTGGCCTCACCGACGACGACCACGAGCAGGCCGTTCGCACCGACGTACCGCCGGTAGGCCTCGGTCGCCTCGGCGGCGGTGGTGGCGGCGATGTTGGTCAGGTACGTGTCGGCGAAGTCGATCGGTACGCCGTTCGCGATGTTGCTGCCGACCTGCTGGGCCACCGAGTCGGCCTGCTCGTAGCGCAGCGGCGCGGTCCGGATCAGGCTGTCCTTCGCCTCCTGCACCTCCTGCTCGGTGAGGCCGTCGCGCGCCTCGAGCAGGATGCGCAGCGCGTCACCGATCGCGGCACCGGTGACCTCGGTCCGGACGGCGCCGCCGAGGCTGAACGTGCCGCCCTTGCGGGGCGCCGCGAAGCTGGTCCGCGTCCCGTACGTGTAGCCCTTCTCCTCACGCAGCACCGTGTCCACGCGGGAGGTGATCGTGCCACCGACGACATGGTTCGCGACCGCCGCCGCACCCCACGCTGGGTCCCGCCGGTCGGGGCCGGCGCAGCCGATCAGCAGCTGGCTCTGCACCGAGCCCGGCCGGTCGACCAGGACGATCCGGTTCCCGGTCACGTAGAGCGGTTCTGGGGTCTCCAGGGCCGGACCGGCCGAGGAGGTCCAGTTGCCGAACGCCGAGTCGATGATGCCGGCCACGTCCACACCGGTCGCGTCGCCGGCGAACAGGATCTCCGCACGCTCCGGGCCGATGTTGTTCCGGTAGAAGTCGGCCACCTCGACGTTGGTCAGCGGCCGGATCGTGTCCGGCGTCCCCGCGGTCGGCCGGGATCGCCGCGTCGACGGGTCGAACAGGTGCGCCGCGAACGCCTCCCGCGCCCGGTAGCCGGCGTTCGCCCGCTCCTGGGTGATCTCGCCGAGCCGGATCGTCACGTGCCGCCCGACGTCGACCTGGTTGAACGCGGGCCGCGTGATCGCCTCGGCGAGCAGCTCGACCGCCGGTGCGAGATGCGACACCGGCACCGAGATCTCGACGTGCAGTGCGTCCGAGCTGACGTCCACGCCGTACGCAGCACCGTGCCGCTCGAGGGCGGCCGCGAACTCGTTCGCCGAATGCAGCTCGGTGCCCTCGTCGAGGGTCCGGGACATGATCGTCGCGACGCCTTCGAGGGCGCGCGGCTCGGCGATCAGCTGCATCGCGATCGTCACCCGCACGGTGGCGACGTACTGCCCCGGACGGTCGAAGACGTGCACCGGCGTACCGACGCGGGTCTGTGTGGTGACGGCGTCCGGGAACCTCCACGGACGCGGCGCACCGACCGGCGGCGGGGTGGTCAGAACCTGGTTCATGCCTGCTCTCCTGCCGTCTCGGTGGCCGCCTCAGTGGCTGACTCGGCCCGGCGGTACGTCACCTGGACGCGCCCGTCCGCGCGGATCCACTGCTGCGCCGCTGCCTGCACCTGATCGACCGTCACGGCCTGGACCTGGTCGATCCGGGTGTTGATCCGGTTCGCGTCGCCGAACAGCAGGGCGTGGTGCGAGATCTCGTCCGCGCGCCCGGCGCACGAAGCCAGCTGCTCGAGCCAGTCCCGCTCCGCCTGGGCCTGTACGGTGGCGAGCTCGTCCGCGGTCACGCCGCTGGTGGCGAGCTTCTCGATCTCCTCGAGCAGCGCGTCCTCGACCTGCTGCAGGTCGACACCGTCCGACGCGATCCCGGTCAGCGTCCCGAACGAGACCCCGCCGATCAGCGGCAGCGCACCGCCGGACACCGACTGCGCGATCTGCTCGTCACGGACCAGGCGCCGGTTCAGCCGGCCGCTCTGTCCGGCGGCGAGGATGTCGAGGGCGAGACCGGCCGCGTCGAGCTCCGGCGTCCCGTCGACCGGCAGCCGGAACATCATCGTGATCAGGTCGGACGGTACGTCGGAGGTGACGTCGTCGCGCTGCACGCCGGTCAGCGGGCCGATCGCGCCGTCCGGCGCGGGCGGCGGTGTGGGGATCGCGGGGAGGTGACCGAAGTACCGCTTGGCGGCGTCGAAGGCATCGTCGGTCGACACATCACCGACGATCGTCAGCACCGCGTTGTTCGGCCCGTAGTACTTGCGGAAGAACGCGTGCACGTCCTCGACCGAGGCCGCGTCCAGGTCGGCCATCGAGCCGATCGTCATGTGCGCGTACGGGTGGTCGGCGGGGAAGGCGAGCCGCACGAGCCGTTCGTAGGAGTCGCCGTACGGGCGGTTGTCGTAGCTCTGCCGCTTCTCCTCCTTCACCACGTCGCGCTGGTTGTCCAGGTTCTCCTGGTTGACCGCGTCGAGCAGGTAGCCCATCCGGTCCGCCTCGAGCCAGAGCGCGAGGTCCAGCCCGCCGCTGGGCAGCGACTCGAAGTAGTTCGTCCGGTCGAAGAAGGTGCTCGCGTTCAGGCTCGCGCCGGCCGTCTCCAGCAGGCTGAAGTGCTGACCGGAGGCGACGTTGCGCGACCCCTGGAACATCAGGTGCTCGAAGAGGTGCGCGAACCCGGTCAGGCCCGGTGGCTCATGGCGCGACCCGACGTCGTACCAGAGGTTGACGGCGACGATCGGGACGGCACGGTCCGAGCTGACGACGACCCGCAGGCCGTTGTCGAGCGTCTGCTCCGCGATGGGGTACGTCAAGGGCATACCGGCCACCATACGTGGTCGGTAAACCCAGTCACTCGAGGCGTTTCAGGACCTCGTCGTGCAGGCGGCCGTTGGTGGCGACCGCGTTCGGGCCGTTCGGGCCGGGGGCGCCTTCGACCGAGGTGAACCTGCCGCCGGCCTCGTCGACGATGATCGCCAGCGCGGCCATGTCGTACAGGTTCAGCTCGGGCTCCGCGGCGATGTCGACCGCGCCCTCGGCGACCAGCATGTACGACCAGAAGTCGCCGTACGCCCGGGTCCGCCAGACCGACTCCATCAGCTCGGCCCACTGGTTCTTCTTGCCGATCTTCTCCCAGCCCTTGAGCGAGGCGTACGACAGCGAGGCGTCCTCGATCTTGCTCACGTCGGAGACCCGGCATGGCTGCGAGGAGTGCAGCGCGCGGCCGGTCCAGGCGCCGTCCCCGTACGAAGCCCACCAGCGCTTCCCGAGCGCGGGGGCGGAGACCACGCCGACGACGACCTGGTCCTCGATCATCAGGCTGATCAGCGTCGCCCAGACCGGGACGCCCCGGATGTAGTTCTTGGTGCCGTCGATCGGGTCCACCACCCAGCGCCGGACGCCCCAGCCGGTGGTGCCTTCCTCCTCGCCCACGAACGCGTCCCGCGGACGGGCCCGGGCGAGCGTCTTGCGCATCACGTCCTCGACCTTCTTGTCCGACTCGCTCACCGGGGTGAGGTCGGGCTTGGTGGCCACGTGCAGGTCGAGCGCCTTGTAGCGGTCCATCGTGGTCGAGTCCGCGTCGTCGGCCAGGATGTGGGCGAGCCGCAGGTCATCCGTGTGCGAAGGCATGCCGGAAGGCTAGCCTGAACCGTCCGGGATCGGGCCGGGTGCCCGCGGATGAGTTGCGGATCGGTTACGGCGCAGATTGAACCGAATCGGGTTGTTGAACGTGCCACTAGTGTCCGATCACGTCCTGACCACCGCCGGGAGGCGTTAATGTTCGAGCGCTTCGGGGACCTGCCACTGCACGTACTGGTGATCCATCTGACCGTCGTGCTGTTGCCGGTGGCCGCGCTGACCGTGATCCTGTTCGCGCTGGTGCCGCGCTGGCGGCACGTGCTGCGCTGGCCGGCCTTGGTGCTCGGCGCCGGAACGGTGGTCTGCGCGTTCGTCGCGAAGGAGAGCGGCGAGGCGTTCGTGAAGGCGGTGCCGACGCTGGCGAAGGCCGTCGCGCTCCATGAATCCCGCGGCAATCTGCTGTTCTGGTACTGCCTGATCTTCGCGGTCGTTGCCGTGGCCGCCTTTCTGCTGCTCGGCCGGACGGGGGACAAGGCAACGCGGATCCGGCCGCTGGAGCTGCTGACCCAGGTCGCGGTCGTCGTGATCGGCGTGCTGGTGCTCTGGCAGACTGTGCGTACCGGCGACGCCGGCGCCAAGGCGGTCTGGGAAGGCCAACTCCCGAAGTAGGCGCGCTGCTAGCTAGCTGCTGGAGTTGCGGCTGGCGAGGAGCCGGCGGAAGGATGCGACGCGATCGGCGTCGGCGCGGCCTGCCGCGACGGCCTCGTCGAGGGCGCAGTCCGGGGCGTCCTCGGTGTGTGTGCAGCCGCGCGGGCAGTCCTCCGCGAGCTCGGCCAGGTCCGGGAACGCGTGGATCAGCTTGTCCGGGTCCACATGTGCAAGGCCGAACGAGCGGATGCCCGGAGTGTCGATGATCCAGCCGCCGCCGGGCAGCCGCAGGACGAGCGTGTTCGTCGACGTGTGGCGGCCGCGGCCGGTGACCTCGTTGACCACGCCGATCGCCCGGTCCGCGCCCGGAATCAGGCCGTTGACGAGCGTGGACTTGCCGACCCCCGAGTGACCGACGAGCACGCTCGTCCGGTCGTCCAACTGCTCGCGGAGCGCGCTCAGGTCGCCGCCCTGCCGGGTCGCCACCGACTCGACGCCGAGCGGCCGGTAGATCGACAGCAAGGGATCCGGGTCGGCCAGGTCGGTCTTCGTGAGACAGAGCAGCGGCCGCATGCCGGCGTCGTACGCCGCGACCAGGAAGCGGTCGATCAGCCCGGTCCGCGGCTCCGGGTTCGCGACCGCGACGACGATGACCAGCTGGTCTGCGTTCGCGACCAGGGGGCGCTCGACCGGATCGTCGTCGTCGGCGGAGCGGCGCAACAAGGTCGTCCGCGGGAGCACCTCGACGATCCGGGCCAGGCTGCCCTCGTCGCCGGTCGCGTTGCCGTCGAGCTTGACCCGGTCGCCGACGATCACGCCGGTCCGGCCGAGCTGCCGCGCCTTCATCGCGGTCACCTCGCGGCCGCCGTCGGAGTCCTCGACCCAGCAGGCGTACCGCCCGCGGTCACGGGTGAAGACGAACCCGATCTCGGCGTCGTCGTACGAGGGGCGGTCCTTGGTCCGCGGCCGGGTGCGGCGCTTGGGCCGGTCGAACTTGGCCTCCTCGTCGTACCGCGACATCAGCTGACGAGCCCCGACCAGAGCTCGGGGAACTCGGGCAGGGTCTTCGCCGTGGTCGCGATGTTCTCGATCGCGAGCCCGTCGACGAGCAGGCCGAGCACGGCGGCGGTGTGCGCCATCCGGTGATCGCCGTAGGTGTGGAAAAGCCCGTTGTGCAAGGGTTTCGGGCGGATCGCCAGCCCGTCGTCGAGCTGCGTGACGTCGCCGCCGAGCGCGTTGAACTCGGTCTCGAGCGCCGCCAGCCGGTCGGTCTCGTGGAAGCGCAGGTGCGCGATTCCGCGCAGGTACGACGGGCCGTCGGCGAAGGCCGCGACCGCGAGGATCACCGGCGACAGTTCGCCCACCTCGCTCAGGTCGAGGTCGCAGCCCTGGACGCGCCCGGTGCCGCGCACGGTCAGGCCGTCGTCGGTCCGGGTCACCTCGGCGCCGAACCGGGCGAAGATCTCCGGCAGCTGACCGCCCGGCTGCGTGGTCTGCTCCGGCCAGCCGGTCACCGTGACAGAACCACCGGTGACGACGGCCGCGGCCAGGAACGGCGCGGCGTTCGACAGATCCGGCTCGATCGCGGTGTCCAGGGCCCGAATGGTGCCGGGGGCAACGACCCAGCGGTTCGGCTCGGCGTCGTCGACCCGGACGCCGCGCTCGCGCAGCATCGCGACCGACATGTCCAGGTGCGGCTGCGACGGTACGGGCTTGCCGTCGTGCCGGATGTCCACGCCCTCGTCGTACCGGGCGCCGGCCAGCAGCAGCGCGGACACGAACTGGCTGGACCCGGACGCGTCCAGCGTCACCTTGCCGCCGCGGACCGAGCCCGTGCCGGAGACGGCGTACGGCATCCGGCCGGTGCCGCCGTCGTCGATCTGTACGCCCAGTGTGCGCAGCGCTCCGAGGATGACACCCATCGGGCGCTCGCGGGCGTACTCGTCGCCGTCGAACGCGATCACGCCGTCGGCGAGGGCGGCAACCGGCGGCACGAACCGCATCACGGTGCCGGCCAGACCGCAGTCGACGCTCGCCGGGCCCTTGAGCGAGCCTGGGGTCACCGTCACGGTCGAACCGCTCTCCGTGATTCCGACGCCCAGCGAGACCAGCGCGGACCGCATCAGGGCGGTGTCGCGGGCCGCGAGCAGGCCGGTCAGCTGCGACGGACCGTCGGAGAGGGCGGCGAGGATGAGGGCCCGGTTGCTGATCGATTTCGACCCGGGCACCGTGACCCGCCCGGTGACCGCACCCGTCGCCCGCGGTGCCGGCCAGCCCTGCTCGTCGCTCATACCACTCCCTAGGCTCGTCATCTTGAGCCTGAGCCTATCGTTACTGAACCTTCCAGCCTTGTGGCAGCAGCAGCGAGAGGTACTGCGGGGAGTTGTTCAGCACCGGCGTCGGCAAAGTCTTCGGGTACGAGTAGTTGACGACCTGGATGCCGGGCGCCGGGATCGCGGCGTCGTTGTTGTGCGCCGGTGCGCCGATGCCCTTCTCGAACAACGCGACCGGCAGCAGGGTCTTGGTGTCCAGGTAGTACACGGCGTGGATGCCGACGCCGAGCGGGAACTCGTTCGACCACGGCCAGGTCACCGGGTCCTCACCCGCATCCCGGAACGCCCACATCGAGATCGCCGTACCGCCGTAGCTCTCGTTGGCGAGGATGATCGGCTTGAAGTCGACGACCTCCCGGACGTACGTCCGGCCGTTGGCCTTGAGCAGCGTCGGCTTGGCCGGGTTCACGTAGCCGTCGTAGCTGCGGAGCTTCGCCAGGACCGTGTCGGCCTGGTCCGGGGTCAGGCTGCTCGCGAACAGGCTGTCACCGGTGTTGAAGGTCTGCTTCTTGTAGCACTCCGGGCTGTCGAACGGGACGACCTGCCACTTCTTCAGGATGTGGTTCCAGCTGTAGCTCTTGCCGCCCTTGCAGATCGCGCTGGTCGGCTCGTCGTCGTCCGGCCGGGCGCGGGAGGTGGTGGCGAAGTAGTACTTGTCGGTCTTGTGATTGATGACCGAGTCGGTGATCAACCAGTCGCTCCGGTTCAGGAACTTCTGCGCGGTGCTGAAGTACGACAGCTTCAGCCGCTCCAGCGGCTGGGTCATCTGACGCTTCGCCATGGCTTCGAAGAACGTCGCCGGGTCGACCTCGGCCAGCGTCTGCGCCGTCACCGGCTGACCGGGCTCGATCGTCTTCCCATGCGGCGCCGCGGCGACGTCGTCGTCCTTCTTGGACACCGCCCGCCAACCGAAGATGCCCGCCGGTACGGCAATCACCACCAGTACCGCGGCAACCACCACCCAAATCACCCCGCGGCGCTTCCGCGGCGGTGGCGGAGGTGGAGGTGGCAGCTGCGACACCGGCTGCCAAGAGCGACCGTCCCACCACCACTGACCATCATTGCTGTACGTCGGCACTGTGCAAGGTTAGAACTGATCTAGCTCAGTTCCGCGCCCGGGGCACGCATTTTAGATACGTCACTTATGTAACGCTCCGTGTTCTGACGCCGATAGTCAGACCGGGTATTCCACGGAGGGGAGAAGCAGTATGCGTAAGTACAGCGGGGTCGCGCGGGCGGCGGTCTTGGGGGTCGCGGCGGTCGCCACGGTCGTGAGTCTGAGCGGAGGCGCATCGGCGGCGCCGTCGGCGTACGCGCCGTTGCCGCTGCCGGCGAACTCGGTCGGCACCAAGCAGCTCCAGATCGGCGCGGTCGACACGTTCCGGATCAAGGACAAGTCGATCGGCGGCTGGGACGTCCTCGACAACACCCTGCCGTGGTCGAAGATGGGCTCGGACTTCCGGGCGAACATCAACAAGACGATCAACACCGCGAGCGCCGCCAAGTCCGCGGCCGACGCCGCGACGGCCAAGGCGAAGGCCGCCGACACCAAGGCGCAGCAGGCCCTGGACAAGGTCAACAACCTGCCGCAGGCGCCGTCGTACCAGAAGAACTGGGGCGAGATCTTCCGGAACACGATCGGCACCGCCCGCGCCGAGCTCGGCACCTCGTCGTCCGGCGAGGGCCTGAACTTCAGCGTTCCGACCGGCGCCGACGCCATCGTGTTCGGCAACGAGGCCGACTTCGCCGGGAAGCCGGTCTCGCTCACCAAGGTCGGGTACGAGGTGTACCAGACCGGTGAGAACAGCGCGATCGCGGCCGGCAACATGCCGTCGATCAAGTTCGAGATCACGAACCCGACCGCCGGGGCGACCTACACCACCCTGGTCTACTCGCCGGACAATTCGCCGTCGAACGCCTGGACGAAGATCGACGCGGCGGCCGACGCCGGCAAGCACTGGGGCTTCACGGGCACGTTCTTCAACACCGGCACGGACCGATGCGGCCTGAACGGCGCCCGCTGCACCCTGACCCAGGCGCTGGCAGTCCTGGGGAGCGACGCCAAGTTCCTCTCGGCCGGTGTGGGCAAGGGGCGCGACAACGCCTGGCACGGCGCGATTCGCTCGCTGACCATCAACGGCGACACCTACACCTTCACCGCCGGCGGCGTCCGGAAGGGCTGACCGCCCAGCAGCAGACGGTGGCCCCAGGTAGCAGGTGGGGCCCCCGTCTGCGGCTGACCAAGCAGGTAGCCGCAGCAGTCAGCTCAGCCGCCGTGGTCGGGCATGCGTCAGGTCAGCTCGGCCTTGGCGAGGCGGGCTGCCTGCTTGGCCTCGTGGGCGAGGTGCTTCGCCTCACGCTTGGCGGCCTTCGCGCCGCGCCGGGTCTCACGCGTCGCTGCCTTCGCACTGCGCCTGGTCTCGCGCTTCGCCGCCTTCGCGCCGTGTGTGGCCCGCCAGGCGACGCCCGGCTTGCCCTCGGTGTCCACGGCAGCGAGCAGCAGGCCGCCGAAGATCCCCAGGTTCTTCATGAACTGGATGCGCTGCTGGTTGCGGACGGCCTTGTCCTTCTCCTGCCAGAACGAGTGACCGGCGAGCGTCGTCGGCACCAGCGAGGCAGCCAGCAGCGACGCACCGAGACGCCGGCCCTTGCCGGTAGCCAGTGCGATACCGCCGAGCACCTGCGCCGCACCGTTCAGCCGCACCAGGTTCGCCGTGGTGTCGGGAAGTCGGTCGCCGACCTGCGCCGGCGCCACCTTCTTCACCATCGGCACCATCCGATCGGTCACCGGCTGTGCCTTCGGCACCAGCGGCTCGGGGTTACGGATCGCGTTCGCGCCCTGCACAACGAAAATGACGGACAGCAACGGCCTGGCCAATGCGCGCACGACAGTCATGCCTCCTTTAATACACCACGTCCAGTCAGAGATCCGGTACCCACCGCTGAACCGTGGGTCAGATCGGACAGCCGTCGGGGCCGCAGGCGGCGTCACCGTCGGTGGTCGCGCCCGGCGCGGTGATCAGGGTCACCGGCTTACGGTCCGCGTTCGCGCGGCGGAGTGCTTCCTGGAAGACCTCGACCGGCTGGGCACCGCTGACGCCGTACTTCTCGTCGATGACGAAGAACGGCACGCCGTTGGCGCCGTACGCCAGCGCCTGGGCCTGGTCCTCCGCGACCTCCTGCGCGTACGTCGTCCCACCCAGCACCTCGCGCACTCGCTCGGTGGGCAGGCCGACCTCGGTCGCCAGCTCCGTCAGCGTGGTGTGGTCACCGACCGGGAGGCCGTCGGTGAAGTACGCCTTGAGCAGCCGCTCCTTCAGACGTCCCTGCGAGTCGGCCGGCACCGCACCGGACTCGGCCAGCTCGCGGGCGAGGTGGAGCAGGCGGTGCGCGTCCACGGTGTTCACCGGCTTCGCCTGGTCGAGGTGGTACTCCAGACCGACCTCGGCGGCCACCTCGGTGACCTGGGCGTTGGCCTGCAGGCCCCATTCGCGGCCGCGGCCGTACTTCTCGCCCAACCGGGTCGCCAGGTCCCGCGGGTCGTCGTTGGTCGAGGACGGGTCGAGCTGGAAGCTGTGCCAGACGATCTGCGCGGTGTCACCGCTCGCGACCAGGGCCTCTTCGAGCCGGCGCTTCCCGATGTAGCACCACGGACAGACGACGTCGGACCACACATCAATGCGCATAACAGTCGGCAACTGACCGCCCAGTGGACCTATTCCCAACCAGCTACCCGTGTGATGCGTCTGACGCACCGTGATCCTGGACATAGACGAGGAACTTGTACGGGCCCTGTTGAAGGACCAGCACCCCGACCTGGCCGACCTGGAACTGCAGGAGGTCGACGGCGGCTGGGGCAACAAGATGTGGCGCCTGGGTCCGGATCTCGCCGTCAGATTGGCCCGCAGCGAACGAGACCCTGACCCGCTGCACAGGGAACACCGATGGGTCCCCGACCTCGCCGGCCGGCTTCCCCTGCCGGTTCCGACTCCGCTGCGTCTCGGCGCGCCTTCGGATCGCTTTCCCAATACCTGGCTGATCACCACCTGGGTGCACGGCGCACCGGCCGACCGGATGCCGATCAGTTCGGTGCGGTCTGCCGACCTGCTGGCCGATTTCCTGCGCGCGCTGCACATCGAGGCGCCCGCGGACGCGCCGGAAGGCGATCGGTCGAGTCTGCCGCGGAGCGCGCCGTGGGGTTTCGACAACCTGGACTCCTACGTCGACCGTGCCGACGACGCCGTCGGCCTGCGTGCGGTGCTGGACGACGCACTGGCCGCGCCGGCCTGGGACGGGCCGCGGCTGTGGCTGCACGGCGACCTGCACCCGGCGAACGTGGTGGTTGCCGACGGCACCCTCGCCGGGGTCGTGGACTTCGAGGATGTGTCCGCGGGCGATCCCGCGACCGACCTCGCGGCCGCCTGGATCCTGCTACCGGACGGCGCCGCCGACCGCTTCTTCCAGCTCTACCCGGCCGACGAGGCCACCGTCCTGCGGGCCCGCGGTTGGGCGGTGCACCGCGCAATGTTCCTGATCGCCATGGGCATCAACGGCGACAAGGGCATCCCCGGTGGCAAACCCCACTGGGGCCCGGCCGGCCGCGCCGCCCTCCGCCGCATCCTCACCTGAGACGGTGTCAGGCGTGGCCGGGGGCCGTGTCAGTGTGGCGGCGGTTCGGTGTCAGCGCGGGTCAGCACAGTGGTGGCAACAACAACAGTTCGCAACCACTTGAGAGGCACCACGATGACTACCTACACCACCCCCGAGCCGATCTCCGCAGTCCTGGACATGCCCG
>DASSDE010000122.1:0-4092 GCA_035697365.1 Kribbella sp.
GTCGCGCAGCTGCGGTGGCAGCTCCGGATCGTCCAGCTTGGCTCCGAACACCGCCACGGTGTTGGTGTCGTAGCTCTGCGCCGCGAGCTGGATCCGCTCGTCCGCGAAACTGCGCGTGCGATCCAGCCGGGCCGACTGGGCCTGGGTGTAGACCGCGACGCACAGCACCAGGATCGCAAGTGCCGAGACCAGCAGAAAGATGAGACCGAGCTTGCCGCGCAGTCCCATCAGCTAGCTCCTTTCTGGTGGTCCAGCGCCGTAGCGAGGAGGTGCTCGGTGCGGTAGCTCGGTGCGCGGGGGCGAAGGTCTCGATGCGGAGCATCGTGGCCTTTGCACCCGTGCGGCGAGATGCCGCACCGGGCGCCCCGCAGTAGGCGCTGGATCGCCAGACAGGAGCTAGGCCCCATCCGCTAGGCCCGCAGCTTGTACCCGAAGCCGCGGACGGTTTCGATGCGGTCGGCACCGATCTTGGTCCGCAGCCGCTGCAGGTGGACGTCGACCAGCCGGCCGTCGCCGCCCCACTCGTAGTCCCAGACCCGCTGCAACAGCGTCGAGCGGCTGAGCACCACGCCGGGGTTGTTCGCGAACTCGATCAGCAGCTTGAGCTCGGTCGGCGTCAGCTGGACGGTGGCGCCGCCACGGCGTACCTCCAGAGCCTCCCGGTCCAGCTCGAGGTCGCCGAACGACTCCACGCCGGACCCGGCCGCCGGTGCCGGACGCTCCGGATCGGAGACCGCGCGCCGCATCACCGCCCGCAGCCTGGCCACCAGCACCTGGGTGTCGAAGGGTTTGGTCACATAGTCGTCGGCGCCCGCTTCGAGCCCGAGCACGACGTCCAGCGCGTCACCACGCGCCGAGACCATCACGACCGGGACCGTACTGGTCTCGCGGATCCGTCGGCAGACCGAGATGCCGTCCAGCCCGGGCAGCATGATGTCCAGCATCACGACGTCGGGGTGGATCTTCTCGAAACGCTCGATCGCTTCCAGGCCGTCCTCGGCCGTGGTCACGTCGTAGCCGTGCCGCTCGAGGGTCAACTGGGTTGCCTCACGGATCACCGCGTCGTCCTCGACCATGAGAATGCGCGCTGCCGGTTCTTCCGGTACCACCGAACTTCAGTCTCCCTACTGGTCCGTCGAGCTCACCTTGGTCATCTGCCGACCGTTCCAACGGTAGACCTCGACCCGGCGTCCCGACGGGCAGCAGACCGGGTCGTTGATCGTGAAGATCTTCGACTCGACCACCAGTTCTCCTTGCGGACTGGCGTTCACGGTCGGCTGCTCGACCTCCAGGCTCCAGATCGGTCGCGGGCCCGAGGGCTCGACGGCGATCAGGAAGATCCCGAAGACGAACTTTTCCAGGGTATGGATCAAGACGATCTGCTGAGGTGTACCGCTGTGCAATACATCAACGGTCTTACCCCTGCTGAGGCAACGCGAAATCACCGTGCAATTCGAAAGTACTGTCCGGGCGTAGGCCGGCAGGCGCTTGTCGGCGAGCAGCCGGGCCCGGACTTTGTACAGGTCAACGGGCTTTTGCGGGGTCCGCTCGGGCCTCGGGGAGGTGCTGTTGGTGCCCAGCGCGACCGACGGCACCGGGGTGTCCGGCGGTGGCGTCTCGGGCCCCTCGACCCGCAATCCGCCGCCGTTCGCGCAGGCGGACAGGGCCGAGGTCGCGACCACGGCAGCGATCGCGGGCAGCACGGCGCGGCGCCACAGACCCATCGGGCGCCTCCTACCCTGCATCATTTCCCCCGCGAGTTCTGGCAACTAGCTATCTAGGATCCAGTCCTGACGTCACATTCGATGGCCGTGGACGTCGAATGGGTTCGGCAGTTCTGTTGCGGTTGCGTCACAACCTCAGCCGGCCACGATCTTGCCCGGGTTGAGCAGGTTCTTCGGGTCCAGCGCGTTCTTGATCGCCCGGTGTACGTCGAGCGCGACCGGACCGATCTCCTCGGCCAGCCAGGTCCGCTTGAGGACGCCCACGCCGTGTTCGCCGGTGATCGTGCCGCCGAGCTCCAGCCCGATCTCCATCACCCGGTCGAACGCCACCTGCGCCCGCTCGGCCTGCGCCGGGTCGGCCTGGTCGAAGACCACCGTCGGATGCATGTTCCCGTCGCCCGCATGCCCCAGAACGCCGATCGTGATGTCCAGCTCCGCCGACAGGTCCTCCAGCCGGCCGATGAACTCCGCCAGCCGGGACCGCGGGACGGCGACGTCGTCGATCATCGTCGTACCGAGCTGCTCCAGCGCGGTCAGCGCGACCCGCCGGCCCTCGAGCAGCAGCTCGCCCTCGGCGTCGTCCTCGGCCTCGATGCACTCCAGGGCGCCGGCGTCGCGGCAGAGCTTGGCGACGGTCGCGATGTCCGCCGCCCCCGCCTCGCCGCCCGCGTCGGACTGGGCGATCAGCATCGCGCCGGCCTCCTCCGGGAGGTCCATCCGCTTGTACTTGTTGACCGCCTGGATCGTGGTCCGGTCCATGATCTCCAGCAGGCTCAGCGAGACGCCGCTGCGGATGATCTCCAGAATCGCGTTGCCGGCCTCGACACCGGACGCGAACAGCGCGGCCATCGTCCGCGGCTTCGCGGCCGCCGGGCGGAGCATCAAGGTGGCCTCGGTGATGATGCCGAGGGTGCCCTCGCTGCCGACGATCAGCTTCGCCAGGTCGTACCCGGCGACGCCCTTGACGGTCTTGCGGCCGGTGCGCAGGATCCGGCCGTCGGCGAGCACGACCTCAAGTCCGAGCACATAGTCCGTGGTTACGCCGTACTTCACGCAGCACAGGCCGCCCGAGTTCGTGGAGAGGTTGCCGCCGATCGAGCAGAACTCCCAGCTGGACGGGTCCGGCGGGTAGAACAGCCCGTGCTCGGCGACCGTCCGGGACAGGACGGCGTTGTAGACGCCCGGCTGGGTGACGACGTACCGGTCGACCGGCTCGACGGCCAGCACCTTGTCCATCTTCTCCAGCGAGATCACGATGCAGCCGTCCAGGGCGTTCGCGGCGCCGGACAGGCCGGACCGCGCGCCCTGCGGCACGATCGGTACGCCGGCCTCGTTCGCGATCCGTACCGCGGCCTGGACGTGCGCGGTCTCCCGGGCCAGGACGACGGCCAGCGGCATCCCGGCCGGGCAGAACATCGCCCGGTCGTACCGGTAGCTCTCCATCCGGTCCGGATCGGTCACCAGCGCCTCGGGGGGCAGCACCTGCCGCAACTGCTCGACAACCTCACTCATGTTGTCGAGCCTAGTATTTACTCCGCAGTACTGCGCGGCCGCGTCTCAACAGGTGCGTGGTCTCAACAGGCGCGTGGTCTCAGCGGGTGCGTCTGGTGGCGTTCTCCGAGATCTCCTCGTAGCCGCCGCCGTAGTTGTGGTACTCCCGGCCGATCGCGGCGAACGTGATGCTCCCGCTGGTCGCCTTCACCTTCGGCGTCCGGCAAGTGCGCTGGCCCTGGATCACCGATCCGTTGCCGCCACTGCTGTCGCAGCTGAGCACCCGGCCGTTGCTGCCGCCGCCGTACTGCACCAGGAAGGCGTTGGCCTTCGCGTTGGGCACGACCTGCGACGCCATGCTGATCTCCGCCCAGTACTGCGAGCAGCCGTCGCGGACCAGCCGGACGGTGCCCCAACTCGGCGGCTGATGGTTGCGCAGCATCGGTGCCGATGCTATCGATCGCGCGCCCGAGCAACTGGCGGTGCTGACCGCCTCGGCCGGTGCTGCGGACAGGGCGAACGTGCCCATCCCGGCCAGCCCGGCGGTGCTGAGCAGAATGCCCAGAGTCTTCATGAGGAAACCTTCCTGAGTACACGCCCCGACGCGGACTCAGGAAGGCACATTACGCGAACGGAGCCTGCCCCGACAGTCATTCCGGTAATCGGACGGCGACACGCCGTGTCCAGTTGCTCCGGGCAAGGATTTGATCGTCAAACCTTGCCCGGAGCCCCCGATCAGAGGTTGCCGCGGCGCTCCTGCTCGCGCTCGATCGCCTCGAACAGTGCCTTGAAGTTGCCCTTGCCGAAGCCGAGCGAGCCGTGCCGCTCGATCATCTCGTAGAACACCGTCGGCCGGTCGCCGATCGGGGCGGTGAAG
>DASSDE010000123.1:0-2169 GCA_035697365.1 Kribbella sp.
GCGAGCGCGATGGACGACTACATCAACCGGGTGTGGTCGAAGTACAGCTCGGAGACGCTGACCGTCACGCCCTTCGGCGACCAGCCGGACACGAAGTACTTCGGCAAGGTCTCCGGCTCCGTCATGAACTTCACCAACAGCGCCGGCGCCGTCGTCACCTCGTTCCAGAAGCCGGATTCGGCGAGCGTGTTCGGCTGCGCCAAGTTGCTCGACGCACCGAACGACCAGGTCCGCGGGCCGATCTCGCGGACGTTGTGCGCCGGGTACAACCGCTCCACCCTGCTGACGAACCCGAACCAGCCGGACGCGAGCGACGCGAACTTCTACCAGGACGCGGTCACCAACCAGTACTCGAAGATCATCCACTCGCAGATGGTCGACGGCCGCGCGTACGGGTTCGCGTTCGACGACGTCGGAAACCACGAGGCGCTCGTGCACGACGGCAACCCGCAGCAGGCCGCGCTGATCCTGGATCCGCTGAACTGAGGCCCGGTGGCCTGCGCCCAGGGGCTTGACTCCTCACTTCGTTAGTGGCAGCTTACCGTTCGTGGATACTTACGGATCATTGCAGACGGTCGGACCGGTGCTGGACGCACTGGGCGATCCGACCCGCCGGGTGATCCTCGAGACGCTACGGACCGGCGGGCCGTGCTCGGTCGGTGTCCTCGCCGAGCACGTGCCCGTCAGCCGGCCCGCGATCTCTCAGCACCTGAAGGTGCTCGGCGCGGTCGGTCTGGTGCAGCACGAGTCTCGCGGGACGCGGAACATCTACCGCGTCCAGCAGACCGGGCTCGACGAGCTGCGCAGCTGGCTCGACCAGTTCTGGGGCGACGCGTTGCAGGCGTACGCCGACCACGTGCGGCGAACTGCCCAGGGGACCGAGGAGGAACGGAAATGACTGTGGAACAAGACATCTCACCGTTGGTGAAGACCGTGATCGTGCCGGTCGGCGTGGATCGCGCCTTCGAGGCATTCACGGCGGAGACGTCGGCGTGGTGGCCGCTGTTCAGCCACTCGGTCGGCGAGGCGGCAGCGCACGAAGTACGGCTGGAAGGCGCCGTCGGCGGACGCATCGTCGAGCACGGCGCCGACGGCGAGATCGCGACCTGGGGCACGGTCTCGGAGTGGGACCCGCCGGCCGGGCTCAGCTTCAGCTGGCACCCGGGCGGCGATCCCGCGGAGGCCGGGCAGGTCACCGTCACCTTCGCCACGATCGGCGACGGCACCGAGGTCAAGCTCGTGCACTCCGGCTGGGAGCACCGTGGCGACGGCGGCCGGGCCCGGCTCAGCTACGACACGGGCTGGGACTACGTGCTGGGCAAATACGTGGAGTTCGCCGGATAGTAGGCAGATGCTGCCTGCCGACGCCCTGGAGCTTTCGCTGCGGCCGCACGGTGAGTCGGTCATGCTTCCGCGCGCGGCATACGTCGATCCGGAGGTGCTCGCCTGGGAGCGTCGGAACTTCTTCGCCGGCACGTGGACCTGCCTCGGTCGCGTCGACGAGTTGGCGAGCGGTACGACGTACCGCGAGATGACTGTCGGGGACATCGCGACCGTGGTGACGTTCGGCGAGCGGCCGCGGGCGTTCGCCAACGTGTGCAGGCATCGCGGGCATGAACTGCTGCAGCGTGACGAGACCAGCGATCGGCCCGCGGTGGTGTGCCCGTACCACGGCTGGTCGTACGAGCTCGACGGCTCGGTGAAGGCCGCGCCGCGGATGGGCGACACGTTCGACACGACGCCGTACGGGCTGGTCGAACTGCCGGCCGAGGTGTGGCAGGGCTGGCTGTTCGTGAACGCGACCGGTACGGCGACGGCGTTCGCGGACCACCTTGGCGGGCTCACCGGCCTGGTCGCCCCGTACGCGCCGGAGACGCTGGCGCTGAAGGCGCGGCACACGTACGACGTGGCCGCGAACTGGAAGACGATCGTCGAGAACTACCACGAGTGCTACCACTGTCCGCTGATCCACCCCGAGCTGTGCAAGGTGTCACCGCCGACCTCGGGCGACAACTGGGATCTGCCCGGCGCCTGGGTCGGCGGGCTGATGGACCTGCGCCCGGACGCCGAGACGATGTCGCTCGACGGTCGGTCCCACGGCATCCCGCTCGACGGGGTGGACCCGCGCCGGGTCAACTACCTCGGCCTCTTCCCGAACCTGCTCATCTC
>DASSDE010000124.1:0-2933 GCA_035697365.1 Kribbella sp.
GTGCAGGTCCGGTTCGGCGACGGGAGCGCGATCAACGGGTACACCGGGTACGGCGACGAGGGGCAGCAGAGCTCGGCCGGCGCGGTCCAGCTGACGGCGCCGATCGGGAAGCGGCTGACCGTGACCGCCCGGCTGGTGGACAAGAACGGCCGGGAGGTTTCGGTGCCGAAGGCAAGGATCGGCGTCGCGATCTACGATCCCGGTCCGCAGGTCACCCAGAACGGGATCGACTTCGACCGCGCGAAGGAGGCGGACGGGACGACGTACCGGTTCGTCCGCGCGGTTGTAGTACCGGCGACCCAGGGCAAGGTGCAGCTCGCTACACCGGTCGGGAAACCGTTCCTCTGGAGCTTCGGCAGCGTCGGGATCGGTCCGGACGTGTGGACCCGCTGGGACGGCCTGACCGCACATCAGGACGGCCCGATGACCGGCGGATTCCGGTGGACGACCGAGGCCCCACAGACCGCGCCGGCGACGGTCAGCTTCTACGTCAACGCCGGCAAACCAACCGGTGGCAAGCTCGCGATCGCCTTGTACGAACCAGTTCCCTAGACCCAGCTGTGCAGGTCGGCGGCGTCGCGGGTGAACTGTTCGGGAGAGTCGTCGGCGACGAACTCGAGCAGCGCGTTGATCTCGCGCGGCGCAGCAGCGAGGCGGTCGAGGACGGGGCGCCACAGGGACTCGCGGGCGGCCAGCGGGAGGCGGTTGTTCGACGGCCACCACGAGAAGACGTGCACCGTACTCAGCCACGGCATCAGGGCCTCGAGTTGCTGCAGGCATTCCTTGTCGTCGAGGTCGACCGGCGGCTGCCAGTACGTCGTGAGATTCGGCGCGCCGACGTCGAGCAGCAGCGTGATCGTCGAGTCGACCTCGTCGGTGAGCGTGTTGCGGTGGAACTCCATCGCGACCTCGATGCCCGCACCGGCGGCCATGTCGGCGAGCTCACCAAGCCCCCGGGTCACCGCCATCCGGTCGCCGACCCCCGCGTCCGCCGTACCGACGTTGCCGGCCCAGACCCGGATCCGGGGCGCACCGAGCGCCTGAGCGGTGGCGATCGCGGACCGCATCTCCTCGCGGTCGACGTTGCCGGCCCGCAGGTACGAGCCGTACGCCGCCACCTGCAGGCCGTGCACCTCGGTGAGGTTGCGTACCCGCTTGGCGTTCACCAGGTTGCCGAGCGGGACGTGCACGTCACCGCCCCATTCGATCGCCGCGAGCCCGGACTCCGCCGCCGTCTCCACCACTTGGTCGACGGCCAACTGGCGAAACGTCACCGAGACCAGACCGGTCCTCACACCCACGCGCGCCTCCTGGTGTTCACCCCTCCATCCAACCGCATCACACCAGCGGCTTCACGCCGCAGTCACCCGATGGACGGTCCACGCCGATCCGCCGCCGACCGTGACTTCGTGGCGTGGACGCCAGCTGCCACAGCGACCACCGGTGCCGCCACCGGCCCCGTCTCCGCACCGGCAGCAGGAGCAGGACCGCTAGGACCAGCAACGGCGGCAGCACCACGGGCGGCCGCAGGAGCCTGCGACGGACCGCCCTGCGCCTGGCCGGCCTCAGCCTGAGCGGCGAAGGCCGCGGCATGCGCGATGTACTCCTGCGCCCTCGCGGTCCGCGCCGGGTCCATCTTGTTGATCCGGTCGTCCGACGCCACCAACTCCGCGGCCAACTGCCGTGCGGGCGACTCGGGGTCCTGCTCGACCCGGTACTCCCGATCGCCGTGCACGTACCCCTCGAACGCCTCCGCCTCGGCAGCGTCGGGATCGCCGTGGCTCGCCGCCACGACATCACCGTGCGCGCCGAGCGCGTCCCCGCGAACCGCCATCCGGACCCGCTCGCCCGCGAGCACGCGATCCTCCGGCGACAGGTTTGCAGACCTGAGCGCCGTACGGGTGATGTCGTCGACCAGTGCGTTCATCAATTCGCCGCGGGACTGCGCCATCCGATTCCTCCTGTAAGCCGTGGCCGGATCGCCCCACACCGTACCGACGGGAGAGGTCGCGGCCATCTCACGTCATGAGCAAACAGTTTGGATGCGACTGTCGCGCGGGCTTACGCTGAGAGCCGTGCCGGAACAGCGAAAAGGATTCACCTACGGGTTCACCGCGTACCTGATCTGGGGACTGTTCCCGCTGTACTGGAAGCTCCTCGACTCCTCCGGCGCGGTCGAGCTGCTCGCGCACCGGATCCTCTGGTCCGTGGTCACGATCGCGGTCCTGGTCGCCGTACTGCGCAAGTTCGGCCGCCTGAAGGCGCTACTCGCGGAACCGCGCCGCCGGTGGCCGCTGATCGCCGCCGGGTTCCTGATCTCGGCGAACTGGGGCACCTACATCTGGGGCGTCAGCAACGGGCACGTCGTGGAGACCTCGCTCGGGTACTTCATCACCCCGCTGTTCACCGTCCTGCTCGGCGTCTTCGTCCTCAAGGAGCACCTCCGCCCGATCCAGTGGACCGCGCTCGCGATCGCCTTCGTCGCGGTCGCCGGCCTGACCATCGAGAACGGCCGGCCGCCGTGGGTGGCGATCATCCTGACGTTCTCGTTCGGGTTCTACGGACTGGCGAAGAAGCAGGCCGGCGCCGGCGCGATCGAGGGCATGGCGATCGAGTCCGGCACGGTCGCACCGCTCGCAGCAGCGGCGATCCTTGTCCTCGGCCTACAGGGCGACGCGACGATCACGCACCACGGGACGGCGTACCTGGTCCTGGTACTGCTGACCGGCCCGATCACCGCCGTACCTCTACTGCTCTTCGGCGCCGCCGCCACGCGGGTCTCGATGACCACCCTCGGCCTGCTGAACTACATCGCCCCGATCATGCAGTTCATCTGTGGCCTGGTGATCTTCCACGAGCAGATGACCACGATGCGCTGGGTCGGCTTCAGCCTGGTCTGGGTGGCGCTCGCCCTCTTCACCTTCGACAGCCTT
>DASSDE010000125.1:0-4452 GCA_035697365.1 Kribbella sp.
CTCCCAGTGCCAGGCCCGGTGTGACGGCGGTCAAGTCGCCACCTCCGGGCCTGCCCTCCCCCCGGTACCTGTGTCAACAGTGCCGGACTGAGATACATCCGGCGTACATCGGCCTTCCCGCCGGGTACAGGCGGATGCCACGATAGGTCGGTTCAAGAGTGGAGAGGCCGAGCGTGTGGACAGTCTGAGGTACGGAATCCTCGGACCTCTGCGGCTCGTCCACGCCCAGGGACAGCCGCTCAAGGCCGCCAAGCCGCGCCAACTGCTCGCCACGCTGCTCCTGCACCCGAACCGGTTCGTCTCCACCGACCTGATCGCGGACGCGCTCTGGGAGAGCAGTCCGCCGCGGTCCGCCACCGCCAACATCCGGACGTACGTCCGTGCGCTCCGCGGTGTGCTGCAGGACGCTGGGCTGCCCGCGCCGATCGACACCTCGGCCGCGGGCTACAGCATCGAGGTGGGTGTCGACGAGCTCGACGCCAGCCTGTTCGAGTCGCTGCTTGCTGAGGGCGGTCACCTGCGCGACGCCGGCGACGGCCGTCAGGCGATGCAGGTGCTGTCTCGCGCGTACTCGCTCTGGCGTGGTCGTCCGCTCGAGGACCTGCCGATGCCGGCCGCGTGGGAGGGCTCCATCGCCCGTCTCGAGGCACAGCACCGTGGGCTCGTCGACACCCTGCTGGACCTACGGCTGGAGTACGGCGACGCGAGCGGTGCGGCTGTACTGCTGAGCGCCCGGTTGACCGACGACCCGTACGACGAGCAGCTGTGGCGCCGCCTGGTCGACGCACTCGTGGCGGCGGGACGTGTTGGCGAAGCGCGAGCGGCGTACGCCAAGGCAGTGCAGACGCTCGCTGACGAGCTCGACATCAAGCCAGGCCCAGAACTGGAGGCTGCCGGCGCCCGTGCCGAGAACGGCCGCTCGGCCAACTGGCCCAACCCAGGCATCCCCGCGGATCGTAGGGCGGAACGGCCGAGCCCGCCCGCGCCGCCCGGACCGATGGCGGCGCCCGAGCTGACCGACCCGGTGCGCCCGCCCAGCCAGCTGCCGCTCGACCTGGCCGACTTCAGCGGCCGGCAGGACCACCTGGAGCAGCTGCGCGACCTGGTCTGTGGCCGCGACCCGGTGCGCCCGCCGATCGCGGTCATCACCGGTGCGCCGGGGACCGGGAAGACCTCGCTCGCCGTACGGCTGGGGCACTTGGTCCGGGAGCACTTCCCGGACGGACAGATCTACCTGGACATGCACGGCGCCACGCAGCCACGTGATCCGGCCGCGGCGCTGACCGACCTCCTGCTGAGCCTCAACCTGCCCGACTTCGCGATCCCGACGGATCCGGAGCGGCGCTCGGCGATGCTGCGGTCCGAGTTGGCGAGCCGCCGCGTGCTGATCATCCTCGACGACGTGGCCACCGCAGGTCAGGTCGCAGCGCTGATGCCCGGTACTGGTGCATCGGCGGTGGTGGTGACGAGCCGCAACCGGCTGATGGATCTGGCCGGGGCGAGTACGCCGCTCGACACGTTCGACGACCACGAGGCCGCGGGACTGCTGGCATCGGTGGCCGGTGCCGGCCGGATCGACCCGTCGTCTCCGGAGGCCGAGGAGATCCTCACCGCGTGCGCGAACCTGCCGCTCGCGATCCGGATCGTCGGCAGCCGGCTGGCGCAGCGGCCCGATCTGAGCGCACGCGAGCTCGCCCGGCGGCTGCGCGACGAGACCTCCCGGCTGGACGAGCTGAGCATCGGTGAGCTCGCCGTCCGGACGAGCGCGGACCTGAGCTACGACGCGCTCAGCGCTGAAGAGGCTCGGCTGTACAGGCTGATCGGGCACTTCGCGGTCGGGGTCTTCTCGGCGCGTGCTCTGGAAGCAGTCGCGTCGCCGGCTGCCGTACGGCGCAGTCTGGACCGGCTGATCGAGGTCAACCTGGTCCGGATCAGCTCGGTCGACGACCGCGGTACGGCCCGCTACCGGGTGCACGACCTGCTCCGGCTGCACGCCCTCGGGGTCGGCACCGAGGAGCAGCAGGCGCAGGCGGTACGGGACGTCGAGACCGTCGTCGACGCGATCCTGAACAAGCTCCGCCGCGCCAACGACGCCCTGTCCTTCGAGTACTTCGGCGTCCTCGAGCACACCGGCCCGCTGACCGCCCCGGACCCGTCGCCGTTCACCGACGCGGATGCGATCGCCTGGCTGGACAGCGAGCGCAGTACGTTCGTGCCGGCGATCCGGGCCGCGGCGCAGAACGGCCTGCACGAGTACGCGTGGCGGATCGCGGCGGCCTGGGGACCGTACCTGGACCTGCGGGCCGGCTTCGACGACTGGAACGGCTCGCACCAGCAGGGTTTGCTGAGCGCGATCGAGTGCGGCGACCGGCACGGCGAGGCGATCATGCACCGCAACCTCGGCCAACTCGCGGTCTACCAGGACGACTGGGACACCGCGCGCCGGCACTTCGACGCGGCTGCGCAGGCCTTTGCCGAGGTCGGCGACCGGCTCGGTGAGGGTGTTGCGGCCGTCGGTCTCGGGACCTGGTTGCGCGAGCGCGGCGAGCGTGACGCAGGGCTCGCGCAGTACGAGAAGGCAATCGAGGCGTTCGTCGAGGACGGCAACGCGAACGCCGAGGCGCTGGCACGGACCGCAGCGGCGAACGTCTACCTGGTCCGCGGTGACCTGGTGACCGCGCGACGGTACCTGGCGCAGGCGTTCGTGATCGCCGTCCGGCGGGCGGACGCGCACCGGGAGGCCAAGGTACGCCGGCGGATCGCGGCGCTCCGGGTCAACCAGGGGCGGCACGAAGAAGCCGTACGGCAGCTGCGCAAGGCGCTGGCGATCTTTGACGGGATGGGCGACGACCACTGCGCCGCGTACACCCGGGCGTTGCTCGGGCGGGCACTGACGGAGCGCGGTGAGGTGGCCGCGTCCCGCAAGACCCTGCTGGACGCGATGGACATCGGCCACCGGCTGGGCGATCGCAGTGTCGAGGGCCAGGCGGCGCAGTACCTCGGCGAGCTCTACCTGTCCACGGGCAGTCTGGAGAACGCCCGCCGTACTCTCGAGCGCGCCGCGCGTGTCTGGCAGCAGGCCGGTAACGACGCGGCCGCCGCGGACTGCCGGCGGCTCCTGGTCGGATCGGAGACGGGTGTAGCAGCCGGCTGAAATGTACGGCGGCTGTATCCGCGCTCGGCAAGATTTCAACCATGCCACGGCATGCAGGCCGAGGACGGGGGATCGGGGAGGATGCCTATGGCCTGGGTGGGGGAGGTTGTCGTGGAGCGCGGGAACGTCCCGCGGGTGGCGAACCCGCGGGACAGCGAGGCAGCGTTGAACTGGCAGCTGGAGCGGGTCGGTTCGGCGGCGTGGCTGGACTGGCCGTTGAAGTTCCAGCGGATGGCTTTCGGTTACGCGCACGACAGCGGCTGGCACGACGCAGCCGATGCGGTTCGCTGGCTCGACCACCACAACCTGCTCCGTGAAGGGGCGGCGCCACGGGGGGCGCTGGTCTGGTACCAGGCGGCAGACCGGATCCGGGTGGCTTGTGCACTCGGCTCCGGTCAGGTGGTCGGCCCGCTACCGACCGGAGCGGTCGAGGTCGCGGAGCTGTCCGTGCTGAGCACGGACTGGGTCTGGTCGGACCCGCACTTCCCCTTCGGGCACTGAGATCCCGCAGGGGTTCTAGCTGGTCTTGGAGGCGGCGTGCTTCGGTGCGTCGCCGTTGCGCTTGCGGTTGCGGCGCCGGGCCAGTACGTACTCGACGACCATCGGGATCAGCGAGATCAGGACCAGCAGGATCAGCGCTGACTCGAGGTGGTCGTGGATGAACTGCACGTTGCCGAGCGCGTGCCCGAGCAGCGTGATCCCGGGCGCCCAGATGACGGCACCGACCCCGGTCCAGAGGAAGAACTTCTTCGGATCCATCCGCCCGGCGCCGGCCACGATCGTGATGAACGTCCGGACGATCGGCACGAACCGCGCCATCACCAGCGCCCGCGGGCCGTACCGGTCGAAGAACTCGTGCGTCTGCTCGATGTACTTCGGCTTCAGGATCCGGGCGTTCGGATTCTTGAACAGCGACGTACCGAGGAAGCGGCCGATGTAGTAGCCGGACACGTTGCCGAGGAAGGCCGCGACCGTCAGCATCACGCAGGCCAGCCAGAGCGGTACGTCGATGGTGCCGCGCGCGATGAACAGGCCGACCGCGAACAGCAGTGAGTCGCCGGGCAGGATCGGGAACAGCACCCCGCACTCGATGAACACCACCAGCAGCGTGCCCCAGAGGGCCCAGTTACCCATCCAGTTCAGGAGGTACTCGGGGTCCATCCAGGACGGCATCAGCATCGCGACAAGAGGAAGCACGCGGACAGGGTAGCGTCCCGACCTGTGCGAGAGCTGAGCAGTGACCTGCGGGGATCCGACATGGTGGGGCCGAACGAGGTCGGCGTCGGCCCGTGGGCAGG
>DASSDE010000126.1:0-4603 GCA_035697365.1 Kribbella sp.
TCCACCGGGCCGTCGAAGAAGCCCTGGATCTGCGAGGTGTGCAGGTCCACGCAGATCAACCGGTTCGCGCCCGCGGTCTTGAACAGGTCGGCCATCAGCCGGGCCGAGATCGGCTCCCGGCCGCGGTGCTTCTTGTCCTGCCGCGCGTACCCGTAGAACGGGAGCACCACCGTGATCCGCTTGGCCGACGCCCGCTTCAGCGCGTCGACCATGATCAACTGCTCCATGATCCACTCGTTGATCGGCGAGGTGTGGCTCTGGATCACGAACGCGTCGCTGCCCCGGACCTACTCCTCGAACCGGACATAGATCTCGCCGTTGGCGAAGTCGTACGCCTGGGTCGGGACCAGGCCCGATCCCAGCTCCTCGGCCACCTGCTCGGCGAGACCGGGATGCGCCCGGCCGGAGAAAACCATCAGGTTCTTCTCGGTGGTTCGTTTCATCCCGCTCATCGCCCGCGCCTCCCGTTGTGCTGTCTGCTGCTCAGGCCTGCTGCTCGTCCGGCCGGTCCACCGACCCGGCCGCGTCCGGGTCGGCCGGCTGGTCGGCCAGCGCGGCCTCGGCCGCCGCGGCGGTCTTGGTGCCGGGCCGCTTGCGGGCGACCCAGCCCTTGATGTTGCGCTGCCGCCCGCGCGCGACCGCGATCTCGCCCGGGCCGACGTCCTCGGTGAGCGCCGTACCGGCCGCCAGGTAGGCGCCGTCCGCGATCGTCCGCGGCGCGACCAGCACCGAGTTGCTGCCGATGAAGGAGTACTTGCCGACGTGCGTCGGGTGCTTCGCGACCCCGTCGTAGTTGGCGAAGATCGTGCCGGCGCCGATGTTCGCGCCCTCGCCGATCGTGGCGTCGCCGGCGTAGGTCAGGTGCGGGACCTTGGCGCCGTCGCCGATCGTGGAGTTCTTGGTCTCGACGAACGTACCGATCTTGCCCTTCACACCGAGCTTGGTGCCCGGGCGCAGGTACGCGAACGGGCCGACGCTCGCCCCGTCGCCGATCACCGCGAGCGAGCCGTGCGTCCGGATGATCGTCGCGTTCTCGCCGATCTCGACGTCGGTGAGCGTGGTGTCCGGGCCGATCGCCGTACCGCTGCCGACCGAGGTGGCGCCGTGCAGCTGGGTGTTCGGCAGCAGGGTGACGTCGCGGGCGAGGTCGACGGTCTGGTCCACCCAGGTGGTGTTCGGGTCGACGATCGTGACGCCGGCCCGCATGTGCTTGGTGAGCGTCCGGCGGTTCAGCTCGGCACGGAGCGTGGCCAGCTGCACCCGGTCGTTGACGCCCTCGGTCTGCATCGCGTCGCCGGTGACATGCGTACCGACCCGCTTGCCGTCGTTCCGGGCGATGCCGAGGACGTCGGTCAGGTACAGCTCGCCCTGGGCGTTGTCCGTCGTCAGCCGGCTCAGGCCGTCACGCAGCGTAGCCGCATCGAAGACGTAGATGCCGGCGTTGATCTCGTCGATCGCCCGTTGCTCCGGCGTCGCGTCCTTGTGCTCGACGATCGCCGCGACGGTGCCGTCCTGGGCGAGCACGATCCGGCCGTAACCGGTCGGATCCGGGACCCGGGCGGTCAGTACGGTGACCGCGTTGCCGTCCTTGTCGTGCGCCGCGACCAGCTCGTGCAGCGTCTCCGCCTCGAGCAGCGGGACGTCACCCGACGTGACGATCACCGACCCGTCGAACGTCTCCGGTACGGCAGCCAGCCCGGCGCGGACGGCGTCTCCGGTCCCGAGCTGCTGCTCCTGGACGGCCGTCCGGGCGTCGGAGTCGACGTTCTTCAGGTGCTCCTCGACCAGCTCGCGGCCGTTGCCGACCACGACCACGAGGTGCTCGGGACTGAGCGACCGGGCGGTCAGCACGGCATGCCCGACGAGACTGCGCCCGCCGATCTCGTGCAACACCTTCGGGGTCGCCGATTTCATCCGGGTTCCCAGACCGGCGGCCATGATGACGACCGCCGCGGGGCGATGGGAAGTCACGCGGTCTTCTCCTCGAGTTCCCTGCGAGTTCTTTCGACAAGTATCAGCATGGGCACCCGATGCAGTGCCCGCGCAAGCCTACTTGCTCCGAAGAACCCCCGTTCCCCGCCCCATACGAGAGCGATCTCACGTCGCGGAGCGGGGAACAGCGGGGTGGGTCAGCGGGTGAAGGCGGCGAGGGCGGTGAAGGGGGACGTGGTGGCGGTGGCGGACATGCCGACTGTCCAGAGGCGGTCCTTGGCGGCGGTGACGCCGGTGAGGGTGCCGGTAGCGGCCTTCGGGGCGGGAGCGGCGACGAACTTCGATCCGCTCAGCTGCAGGACGTACGGCTTCGCGACCGTGTTCGCGCCCTCGAAGCGTTCACCGACCGCGACGGGGCGGTTGTTGCGGAGTACGACGTCGTACAACTGCGCCATACCCGTCGGCGCCGGAACCTGGGTCCACTTGGTGCCGTTGTAGTGCATCGCGAGCGGTTTGATCCCGGACGCGTACTGGACGCCGACCAGCCAGATGTTCTTACGCCCGGCGGCCGCGATGCCGGTCGGGATCATCGACCCGTCGGTCGGCAGGTCCTTCACGACCGTCCAGCGTTTCCCGTCGAAGTGCGCGAGGCCGGCGTTCAGGCCGAGCCAGGCGTTCTTCGCGGACAGGATCGACAGCACGTTGCCGTTGATCGAGGTGTCGAGCCCGGTGTTGAGCGCATGCCACTTGCCCGCGGCGTACCGGTAGACGACCGCGCGCTCCTTACCGCCGACGTTCGCCCAGCCGGTCACCCACGCGGACGCGTCCGGGGCGATGACGACGTCGTCGAACGATCCGGTCGGTACGGCGGGCGGCTTCACGACCTGCCACTTGGTGCCGTTCCAGTGCAGGGCCAGGGGCTTCGGCTGGTCCGGGTTTGCACGGTCCTCACCGACGGCCCAGACGTTCTTCGCGGTACCGACCGCGACGCTCTCCAGGACCGCATTGGTCTGCACAGGTTGCGCGGTCGCCTGCCACGTCTTTCCGTTCCAGCGCATCGCGAGCGGTCGCTGGTCGACGAAGTCGTCCTTCTGGTCGCCACCTACGGCCCAGGTTCCGCCCGCGCCGCTCGCGACGTCGTTGAACGTCGCCGGCTGGCGGTGAGTGGCAGTCGTTGTCCAGTGCAACGACTTCTGCGCGATGGTTCCCTGCGGCTCGACCGCCGTGGCGGGTCCGGCTGCGAGCGCGATGGCGAGCATTCCGGTCGTTGCGGCGAGCATTCCTGTCTTCAGTGTCATCTTCAGTGTCATCTTCGGTGTCATCTTCGGTGTCACTGGGATCCCCTCCGAGTCAGCGTTCCTTGTAACCCTCCTGACGCGGTGGCCACCCTCCTGCGTTACACCGGGATTTCTGCCAGCCTGGAGTCATCAGGTGAGCAGCGCGCTGACCTCAGGCGTGTTGAAGAAGCGAGCCGTCAGCGGTACGTGACTGTCGCGGCCGTACGGGTCGTCCTCATGCGCGTTGGCGATGATCAACGAGTACGCACACCGGTAGACGAGCAGCCGTACGTCGTCGTACCCGAGCCGCTCCACGAACGCAGCGTCGTACGCCGCCTCGATCTCGCGCGACCTGGGCGACCACAGGTCGATGACACTCGCGGTCGCGGCCGCATCGAACACCGCGTCACCGGCCATCGTGAGCAGCCCTAAATCGAGCAGCGTCACGGGATTCAGCTCGTCGTCGACCAAGATGTTGCCGGCCGTCACATCACCGTGGACGAAGCCAGACGCGGGCTCCTCGAGGTCGGACAGCAGCTTCAGCAAGGCGTCGACCTTGTGCTCGAAGTCCTCGACGACCGGCTCAAGTTGATCCTCGAAGCGCGTGATCCGGCGCTGAACCAGCCCGGTCAGCGCCTCGATCCAGGACACTTCATCGGGCCGGAACGGTACGGTCTCGTCCAGCACTGACGTGCGGCGAAGAACCTCGGGCGGCTCCAGCTGAGCGAGGGCCTGGACCACCTCGACGACGCAGTCCCGCGTACGTTCCCATCCCGGCTCGCCGTACGGCACCGCGACCGTGTGCAGCGGAACGCCCGGCAGCTCCTCCTCGACCGTCACCCAGTACTGCGCCGGCCTGCGCAGGTCCAGGATCCGCGGCGTCCGGTACGGCAGTTGTCCGTCGATCGCGCCGTACAACTCCCCCAACGTCCTGAGCTCCCGCTCCCGCGCATGAAACCAAACCTTGGCAACACTGCCGTCACCGAGCCGATAAACCGCCCCCTGCATCCCGATAGCCAACTGCTCCGCGTCAACGCCCCCAAGCTGCTCCCGCAGCAACCCGTCCGACAAACCCATGCCGGCGACCCTAGTTCGCGCGGCCGTCCGGTGCTCCGGATTTTCTGTCGGTGGTCGCTGACATCGTTCGTGCATGCAGGAGTCGCTGGTGGACGTCGGGGACGGTGTGGCGCTGTTCGTGCGGGAGCTCGGGCGGCGGGGCGAGCGGCCTTCTGTGGTGGTGATGCATGGTGGGCCGGATGTCGGTCATGGGTACCTGGTGCCCGGGTTCGAGCCGTTGGCGCCGGACCATCACGTGGTGCTGTTCGACTTTCGTGGTTGCGGGCGGAGTTCGCGCGGGTTGCCGGACGACGACCTGCAGCCGGAGTACGTCGTCC
>DASSDE010000127.1:0-7569 GCA_035697365.1 Kribbella sp.
CTGATCCCGCCGTACGACCACTACGACGTGATGGCCGGGCAGGGGACGGTGGCGCTCGAGCTGATCGAAGAGGTCGGGCACCTCGGTGCGCTGCTCGTTCCGGTCGGCGGCGGCGGGCTGATGGCCGGCTGCGCCACCGCCGCGACACTGATGTCGCCGGGGATCCGGATGATCGGGGTCGAACCGGCCGCGGGCGACGACCACGCGCGGTCGCTGGCGGCCGGCGAGCGGGTCCAGATCGGCATCCCGCGGACGATCGCGGACGGGCAGGCGATCGCGACGCCGGGCGAGCTCACGTTCGCAGTGAACCGGCGGCTGGTGGAGTCGTTCGAGCTGGTCAGCGACGAGGAGATCGTGGCTGCGATGGCGTTCGCGTTCGAGCGGCTGAAGATCGTCCTGGAGCCGAGCGGGGCATCCGCGCTCGCGGCCCTGCTGGCCGGCCGGATCCACGGGCTGCCCGAGCGCGTCGGAGTGGTGCTGTCGGGCGGGAACGTCGGCCTGGAGCGGTTCCGCGAGCTGCTGGGAAGTAGCTGAATTCGCAAGGACTTTAGGGTGCCCTGACCACCCTCTGTGCCGGTTGTCACAGAAAGCCACCATCTGATGTGACCGAGGTCACATTGAAGCCGTCATTCGCCCCCTGCGCCCCGCTCAGACGCGCTCAGGACGCCTGGTGTTCACTAGGACTCCCTGATCCGTCAGCAAGCTTTTCAGGCCCATTCAGCAACGAGTCTGCTGATCTGAGGGTTTGCGTCGTGATCATCCTGTTATACAGTCGTCGGCGGTTCGGTAAACAACACGAACCGCACACGAGTCAACGCCGAGCTCTGCCAGGCCCGTGTGCTCCCCTCGAATACCAATGGCAGAGGTGGGGGACCCAGGAAGTTGGGTCTCGACCGTGAGTGGTCGAAACCCTGGGGTGAAGTCCGCGGGAGCGGACCGGGCCATGAATCCCAGCCCGAACCCGACAGCTAACTTCACAGGCGTCGGGAGACCACCATGCCCGTCACTGCCCGACGGACGTCGCTTTCGCGCGCCGTCAGCACGACCGCTGAATCCAGTACCGACCGGCCGATCGGCCGGACCCTGGCGAAGCACCGCAAGTCCAACCGTCCGGGTGCTCCCCGGGCCGCAGCCGCCGTCCTCACGGTCGGTCTCGCTGTCGGCGGTGGAGCCGCGCTCTCCGTGACGACCACGCCGACCGCTCAGGCGTCCACCAGCTCCACCACGGCCGCGACCAGCGTCCCGCGGGGTTACTGGAGCATTCCGAGCCGGCCGCTGCTTCGGTTCCGCGACCGCGGCCCGACCGTCAAGTACGTCCAGAAGGCCCTGCACCTCGGTCCGGACGGCTACTTCGGCAACAGCACCGTCCGGATCCTGAAGAAGTTCCAGACCTCCTGGGGTCTCAAGGCCACCGGCTACACCGACAAGAAGACCTGGGGCCGGCTGACCTGGGCCGCGAAGCACAAGGTGCTCTACGGCCCCTACGGCAAGTCGAGCGGCTCGGTCGGTACGTTCCGCACGAAGGTGCTGCGTGAGGCCGCCAAGCTCAAGGGCACGCCGTACCGCTACGGCGGCACGACGACCCGCGGCTTCGACTGCTCCGGCTACACCGGCTTCGTGTACAAGAAGGCCGGCCACAAGCTGCCCCGTACGTCGCGCCAGCAGTACAGCGCCACCAAGCACATCAGCCGCAAATCGGCCAAGCCCGGCGACCTGGTGTTCTTCCGCAGCGGTGGCGGCGGCGTGTACCACGTCGGCATCTACGCCGGCGGGAACATGCTGTGGCACGCCTCGAAGCCGGGTCGCCCGGTCGCGAAGGCGAAGATCTGGACCAGCAGCGTGGCCTTCGGCCGCATCTGAGTCCTGACCGGTCGGCACCCTTCCCCCCATTGGGCGCCGGCCGGTCGTCAGCGTCCTCTCCCCCCAGGCACGCTGACTCCCGGAACCGGTCCGGGCCGTCGACCCCCCACCCCTCCGACGGCCCGGGCCGGTTTCCTTTGCGGCTGCTCAGTCGTCCAGCAGACCGGCCTCGTAGGCGAGGATCGCGACCTGGACGCGGTTCGTCGCGTCCAGCTTCACCAGGGCGCGGGAGACGTGGGCCTTCACGGTTGCCTCGCTCATGAAGAGCTTCCGGCCGATGTCGGCGTTCTGCAGACCGCGGCCGACCGCGACGAGCACCTCCCGCTCGCGGTCGGTGAGCTTGCTGATCCGCGCCTGCGCCGTCCGTCGCCGGTCCGCCCGCGGGTCGCCGGCGAAGTGCCCGATCAGCCGCCGGGTGACCGCCGGCGACAGCATCGCGTCCCCGGCCGCGACCACCTTGATCGCCTGTACGAGTTCGCGCGGCGGGGTGTCCTTCAGCAGGAACCCGCTCGCCCCGGCCTGCAACGCCCGGAACACGTAGTCGTCCAGGTCGAACGTCGTCAGCACGACGATCTTCGGCGGATCCGGCAGCGCCTGCACCTCGCGGGTCGCGGCCAGGCCGTCCAGCCGCGGCATCCGGATGTCCATCAGTACGACGTCCGGACGGTGCTCCTGCACCATCGCGGCGGCGTCCGCACCGTCACCGGCCTCGGCCACCACCTCGAGGTCGTCGTCGGACTCGAGGATCATCTTCAGCCCCGCCCGGACCAGCGCCTCGTCGTCCACGATCAGCAGCCGTGTCATCGTTCTCCTTCCACGAGCACAGGCTCGCTGTCCTGCCGATGGTCGTCCCACGGCAGCCAGGCCTCGACCCGCCACCCGCCGTCCGCGGTCGGCCCGGTCGTCAGTCGGCCGGCGGCCAGCTGCACCCGTTCGCGCAGACCGACCAGCCCGGCACCGGCACCTGGCAGCAGTGAACCAGCAGCCACCGGCCGGACGTTCGTCACCCTGACCGTCACCCCGTCACCCCGGGCGCCATGAACCTGTACGTCGGTCGCGGCGCCGCGGGCGTGCTTGTGCACATTGGTCAGCGACTCCTGCACGACCCGGTAGACGGTGCGCCCGACCGCGGGCGGTACGTCGTCCGGCAGCGTACCGACGTACCCAACGGTGACGCCGGCGTCCCGGGAGGCGCTGATGAGCCGCTCGAGGTCCGCTGCCTTCGGGACCGGCGACAGGTCGGCGCCGTCGACGCTGACATCGGTCCGCAGTACGCCGAGAACCTCGCGGAGGTCTTCCATCGCCTGCCGCGCCGTCTCGCGGATCAGCCGTGCGGAGCCCTCCACCCGATCCGGGCCGACGGTCGGGTTCACCTCGAGGCCGCCCGCGTGCAGTGCGATCAGTGAGACTTTGTGGGCGAGGACGTCGTGCATCTCCTGGGCGATCCGGGAGCGCTCGCCGAGGCGGGCCTGCTCGCTGCGCAGTTCACGCTCGGCCTCGGCGCGTTCGGCACGGTCCCGCAGCGACGCCATCAGGTCGCGGCGGGCACCGACGTACGCACCGATCGCGATCCACGTCCCGACCAGGAACGGACCGGTGAACAGCGAGACCCAGAGCTGGCCGTTGCCGCCCCAGCTGTTCAGGACGTAGGCGACGTACGCGGCCAGGCCGAGGATCGCCAGCGCGAGATCGCGTCGGCGGATCGCGAGTGTCAGCAACGCCAGGCCCATCGGCACGAAGATCGACGCGACCAGCATCGCAAGCACGGTGATCGCAGTGACGGTGACCGGGAAGCGCCGGCGCCAGAACAAGGCGCCCGAGGCAACCACACCGGCCGCCAGCACGAACCAGTCCCGCGGGCTCCAGCCCCCGGGACCGGACGCCGCCTGCAGGACGATCGTCAGCAGACTGAAGCAGACGTACAAGATGTCGCGCAGGCGCGGGGCATGCCTGACCCACCAGGCGTACCACCGGCGCAACCGTCGCATTCCGTCACTGTAGTTCGACGCGTGGCGCGATCTCCTCCCTCTTGCGGCTACGTTCCGGGCCTCGATCGACAACTTTCGTAGGGGGTCGGTGCAACCGGTCGTCCGATGTGCGGCAGGGGTCACGCACGGTTGACTCGTTGCCATGATCACCGTCGAGAACCTGACCAAGCGCTACGGCAGCACCACGGCTGTCCAGGACGTCTCGTTCACCGTCCAGCCGGGCAGCATCATCGGCTTCCTCGGGCCGAACGGGGCCGGCAAGTCCACCACGCTGCGGATGCTCACCGGGCTGACGCCGCCGACCTCCGGCACCGCCACCATCACCGGCAAGCGGTACGTCGACCTGCCGAACCCGGGCCGCGTGGTCGGGGTCATGCTCGACGCCGCCGCGCAGCACCCGGGCCGTACCGGCCGCGAGACGCTGCTGCTGAACGCCAGCCTGCTCGGAGTGCCGAAGACGCGCGCCGACGAGATGCTCGAGGCGGTCGGTCTGGAGCACGCCGCGAAGCGCCGCGTCGGTCAGTACTCGCTCGGCATGCGGCAGCGGCTCGGGATCGCTAGCGCGCTGCTCGGCGATCCTGCCGTACTGATCCTCGACGAGCCCGCGAACGGCATGGACCCGGAAGGCATCCGCTGGATGCGCGGGCTGCTGCACGACTTCGCCGCCCGCGGCGGCACCGTGATCCTGTCCAGCCATCTGCTCGGTGAGGTCCAGGCGACCGTCGACCGGCTCGTCGTGATCGGCGGCGGCCGGATCGTCGCCAACGGCTCGCTGGAGGAGCTGCTCGCCGGTTCCGGCACGCTCGTCCGCGGGCTCGACCCGGCCGGCCTGAGCCAGGCGCTGACCGCCGCCGGCCTGCAGACCGAGCCGACGCAGGACGGCGCGCTGCGCGTCGACGCCACCGCCGAGCAGGTCGGGCGGGCCGCCGCCGCTGCCGGACAGATCCTTCTCGAGCTTCGCCAAAGCGACGGCGCCGGCCTGGAGGACCTGTTCTTCCAGCTGACCGAACTCCCCGCCGCCGCCTGAGCCACCCGACCTGTCTCCTGGAGGACCTGTTCTTCCAGGAGACCGAACTCCCCGCCGCCTGAGCCACCCGACCTCCTTCCTGGAGGACCTGTTCTTCCAGGAGACCGAACGGCCCGCCGCCGCCCGAGCCACCGACTTCTTCCTGGAGACCTGATGACCACCGTGACCGACGTCGCGCCTGCGACGACCGCCAAGCACCGCAGCGAGGTGGCGACCAGCCTGCCGCCCGCGCGCGGCCAGTCCTTCCTGAAGCTCGTCACCATCGAGCTCCGCAAGTCCGTCAACACCCGCAGCGGCCGGGTGCTGATCGCCGCCATCCTGCTGATCGCGCTCGCCGCCCTGGCCTGGCAGATCACCCACCTGCCGAAGGGCCCGGCCGGGTTCGACGGCTTCATCGGGGCCGCGTCCACCGGCGTACTGCTGTTGCTCCCCGTCATCGGTGTGATGGCGATGACGTCGGAGTGGACGCAGCGGACGGCGCTGACCACGTTCACGCTCTCGCCCCGGCGGGTCCGCGTGCAGCTGGCCAAGTTCGTTTCCGCGGTCGTACTGACGGCGGTCGTGATGACCGTTGTCGTCGCGCTGGCGCTGGCGAGCACGGCGCTGGCCGGTGGGCTCACCGACCACGCCGCGTCGTACGCCGGACTCGGCGGGCAACTCGCCGGTGCGTACCTGGCCGTCGCGCTGAACGTCGTGATGGGCGCCGCGTTCGGTGCGGTGATCCCGCAGACCGCGGTCGCGATCCTCGCGTACTTCATCGCGCCGACCGCCTGGTCGCTGGCCGGGCCGGCGCTGTTCAAGGACAACGCGAACTGGCTGGACGTGTTCGGCGCGCTCGGCCGGATCGCGGAGCGTGACCTGCACGGAATGGTGCCGGAGACGCTGGTCGCGGTCGGCGTCTGGATCGTTGTCCCGACCATCGTCGGACTGTGGGCAAGCTCACGTCGCGAGGTCAAGTAACGGGGCCGGACGCGGCGGGGTGGGCCGGTTTGAGGGGATCGGCCCACCCCGCCGATGCTGTGATCGGACCTCTCCGGGGCTTCAGCAGGGGGCGGTGCGTGTGTCGATCCGCCGCTCCGGGTATCCTTGAACCACGATTACTGACGACTGATCCGTGGGCGCCACGCAGCGTACCCGGTTGACTTGTGCGAGGGGGTCGACGCTATGGGGCGCGGCCGTGCAAAGGCCAAGCAGACGAAGGTCGCACGCGACCTGAAGTACCGCACCTGGGACACCGACTTGGACCAGCTCAAGCGTGAGCTGTCCGGTGACCAGGGTGGCGACCGTTCTGCAAACGGTGACAACGACGGCGACGGAGACGACGCCGACGACTACCACCCCCGTCGGTAAGACATCAGCCCGGCTGAGCTGCTCAGGCGCCCGCTAGAGGGTGGCTGAGCAGTTCACCGTGCGCCCGACGTGTTCCATCACACCAGCACCACCTGTGGCGGATCATCAGACCGGGTAGCCCGAGGCGTCGGACTACCCGATCGAGACTCGCCCGCAGGTGGCGCGGTGCGCTACTCGGCGTAGGTGCACTACTGGCGTAGGTGCGCTACTCGGCGTAGGTGCACTACTGGCGTAGGTGCACTACTTGGCGTAGGTGCCTTCGAGGGTGACGGTGCCGCCGGCGGTTGCGGTGACTTCGCCGCAGACCCAGGCGGGGATGTCACGGGCAGCCAGTGCGCGGATCGCGGCGTCGGCGGACGCCGGATCGAGCACGGCGACCATCCCGGCGCCCATGTTCAGCGTCTTCTCCAGCTCGGGCAGTGCCACGTCGCCGAGCAGTCCGACGAGCCCGAAGATCGGCTGCGGCGTCCACGTCGAGCGGTCGATCCGTACGGACAGGTCGTCCGGGATCACCCGCGCCAGGTTCGCCGCGAAGCCACCGCCGGTGATGTGCGACATCGCATGCAGGGGCTTGTCGTCGCCGTCGTTCAGCTCCTGGATCAGCTCCAGGCAGTGCTTCGCGTACACCCGGGTCGGCGTCAGCAGGACCTCGCCGAGCGTCGTACCGAGCTCCGGCACCACGCGGTCCAGCGTCCACTTGGCGCGGTCGAAGAACACGTGCCGTACCAGGCTGTATCCGTTCGAGTGCAGGCCCGACGAGGCCATCGCGACGACGACGTCCCCCGCTTTGACGCGCTCCGCGCCGAGCACCTCGTCCGCCTCGACCACCCCGGTCGCCGCGCCCGCGACGTCGTACTCGTCCGGCTCCAGCAGGCCCGGGTGCTCCGCGGTCTCGCCGCCGACCAGCGCCGTACCGGCCTCGACACACGCCTCCGCGATGCCCTTCACGATCTGCGCGATCGTCTCCGGGACCACCTTGCCGGTGCAGATGTAGTCGGTCATGAACAGCGGCTCGGCGCCGCAGACGACCAGATCGTCGACGACCATCCCGACCAGGTCGAACCCGATCGTGTCGTGCTTGCCGAGCTGCTGCGCGATCGCGACCTTGGTCCCGATCCCGTCGGTCGACGTCGCCAGCAGCGGACGCCGGTACGACGTCAGCGCGGTCGCGTCGAACAGCCCGGCGAAACCGCCGAGACCACCGACCACCTCGGGGCGGGTCGCCTTCGCCACCCACTCCTTCATCAGCTCGACGGCCCGGTCACCGGCCTCGATGTCGACCCCGGCGGCGGCGTAGCTCGCCCCTTCGCTCACTGTTCTGTCTCCCTGTCACGGCCTGTCACG
>DASSDE010000128.1:0-2260 GCA_035697365.1 Kribbella sp.
GTCCGCCCGTCGGCGTCGGCGTCGTCGTCGGTCCCGATGGGCCGCCGGTCGGCGGCGTCCCGGACGGGTCGGGGGTGTCGGACGGGTCCGGGGTCGGGGTCACGTTCGGCTTGCAGGTTCGCGGGAACGGGAACGGTTCCAGCGTCCAGGTCGGTGTCGGTGAGCCGACGGTCCAGGTCGGGCAGGGCAGGTCGATCGTCGGCGGCTGCGCGGTGGTGATCGGTGCGCCCGGGCCATCGGTCGTGGGGTTCACCACGATGGGTGGGATGGTGGGGCTGTCGTCGGCCTTTTCGACGCCCTGCTCGGCGTGGGCCTGGCCGGCGCCGATGGCCTTCAGGGACTGCTTGCCGATCAGGCCGAGGAAGGTGGTCTTGTTCGAGATGTCGACCTGGATGTCGACCTCTTTCTCGGTCAGGGTGGTCGGGCCGCAGGCTGTCACGGTGGGGTCGTTCGCCTGCACCTGGCCGCAGAACCCGGAGATCGCGGTCGCCGCCTTGGTGGTGTCGATCTTCGCCTCGGCCGAGTTCAGGTCGATGGCCGCGGCGCCGACCCGAGCCGCCTCCTGCGCGTAGCCGACCGCCCGGGACCGCGCGCCCAACTGCCGGCCGCCGTCGATCACCAGGCCGGCCAGGGTGAAGATCATCACCGCGAGGATCGCCACCGCCGGGCTGAGCGCGCCACGGTGGAACAGGCGGTGGTTGCGCGGCGCATCGATCCGGAAGAACTCGACCAGCCGGGACCGGTGGCGTTCAGGAGCCGTCACCGCGCACCCCCCGGTACGGGTCCAGCGAGGACGTGAAGCGTTTGGTGATCGTGGTGTCGCCGCCGAGGCCGAGCAGCCCCAGGTCGCGGTAGTTGATCGTGCAGGTGACCTCGACCGACAACGGCTGACCGGCCACGAACCCGGTGGTGATCGAGCCGGCGCCGGATTCCTTGCAGGACTTGACCGCCTGGCTCAACGCACCGGTGACCGCGTCGTCCACCCGGCTCTGCGCCTCCTGCAGCGACCGCGACTGGCTGGCCCCGCGGGCGCCGTCGCGGGCCGCGCTCTCGAGCAGCGACGACGTCTGGAAGTACCGGCCGCAGGCGAGCAGGAACATGAACAGCGCCAGCAGCACCGGCGCCAGGATCACCATCTCCAGCGCCATCGTGCCGCGCTCACGGCGCCGCCCGCGAACCACCGGCATCGTCCGCACCCTCATCACTTGTCTGCTTCGAACTGCTCGATCGGTCCGGTGGCGGTCCGGCTCACCTTCAGCTTCAGGCCGGGCACCAGCGAGACGGTGTCACCGGTGACTGTGAACGAGACCATGCCTTCCGGGGTGTTGTACGACGGGAACGGGACGTCGGTGTTCCGCAGCGTGGTCCCGCCCAACTGCTGCGCGTACGACTTGATGTCCGACTGCACCTTCTGCCCCACCGCGTCGGTGTAGACCGTTGGCTGTACGAGCCGCAGCCGGGACACGCCCTCCTGCGCGGCGTTCAGCGCGACGGACCGTCCGTACAACCAGAGCGCGGTCTGGATGGACAGGAAGATCAGCGCGAGGATGGCCGGCGCCAGGATGGCCAGCTCCAGCGTGCTGACCCCCCGCTCCGACCGTCTGCGTCGTCGTCCGCTCCGCCCCAACCGCATGGATCTTGCCGTCAGCCCTGGTCGATCTCGGCGGTGCGCTTGGTGATCACGCGCTTCACGACCACGCCGATCGCCAGCGCAGCGGCGACCAGGATCGCCGAGATGATCGCCCACTCCAGTGCGGAGGCGCCCAGCTCGCTCTGTCCTGCCTTGGCGCGGGCGCGCTGCGCCTGGGCGCGCGCCACCGCGTAGCCGGCCATCGCCCGCCAGAACATCAACTCCGAGGTCATCGGTATGCCTTCCAGATCGTGAGGCCGAAGCAGGCCTCAGTATGACGTGTTCGACGGGCTACCCCGCCGAACGGATCCCGTGCCCGCATCACTGTTCTGCCTAACTTCCGAGGATGGCCACCCCGGCCGGGAAGGCCAGGAACAAGAAGAAGGCCGCGATCATCACCAGCTGGGCGACCAGCATCGACTGCGACCGTTCGCCGGCCTTGCCCTCGACGTCGGCCAGTTCCTTGCGCCGCAGCGACGCTGCCCGGGCGAGCAGCGACGAACGGATCTTCGCGCCCTCGTCACCGGCCAGCGCGAGCGCCGACGCCAGGTCCCGCAGTTCCTCGACGCCGAGGTCCTCGCCGAGCCGGGCCATCGCGTCCCACGGCGTGATGCCGATCAGCCGCGCGTT
>DASSDE010000129.1:0-3840 GCA_035697365.1 Kribbella sp.
GACGTACACACGGTCGCGGACTGGGGTGCGCAGGCGCGCGCGGCACTCGACGAGTACCCGGACTTCCCGAAGGTCTTGGACCTGCCGGACGACGTGTACGACCGGGTGCGGGCCAAGCTCGAACGGGAACCGATCGAGGACATCCGCATCGACTTCGAGGACGGCTACGGCAATCGCCCCGACGACGAGGAGGATGTCGCGGCCATCGCTGCAGCACAGATCCCTCGACAGACCCCGTACCACGGCCTCCGGATCAAATCGTTGGAGGCGCCAACCAGACGCCGCGGGGTCCGTACTCTCGACCTCTTCCTCGAGCATCTGCAGTCGACCGAGGGCTTCGTCATCACGCTCCCCAAGGTGACCTCGGTCGAGCAGGTCGACGCGATGGTGTACGTCCTGGAGACCCTCGAGCGCAAGCACGGCCTGCCGGAGCTGCAGTTCGAGATCCAGGTCGAGACCCCGCAGGCGATCCTCGGCTCCGACGGTACGGCGCTGATCGCCCGGATGCTCAAGGCGGACGGCCGGCGCGTGACCGGGCTGCACTACGGGACGTACGACTACTCCGCCTCGCTCGGCGTCGCGGCGGAGTACCAGAGCATGGAGCATCCGGTCGCGGATCACGCGAAGGACGTCATGCAGCTCGCCGCGGCCGGCACCGGCGTGTTCGTATCCGATGGGTCGACCAACGTTCTTCCGGTCGGCGACGCGGTCCGCGACGCGTGGCGGCTGCATTTCCGGCTGGTACGTCGCTCGCTTGCGCGCGGGATCTATCAAGGCTGGGACATGCATCCTGCGCAGCTCCCGACCCGCTTCGCCGCGACGTACGCCTTCTATCGCGAAGGCTTCGACCAGGCCGCGCTGCGCCTGCGGGCGTACCTCGGCGACGGCGAGTCCGGGTACCTCGACGAGCCGGCAACCGCAACCGCGCTGGCCGCCTTCGTCCTGCGCGGCATCGACTGCGGCGCGATCGACACGACCGAGTTCAACACCACGGGCCTCGCGAAACTGGCACGGCGGCTCTAGCCTCGCGGTATGCGACTGGTTGCGGAGTTCACCACGGAGCCGTTCGATGTGAAGGGCGCACCGCCCGCACACGCTACCGAGGCGCTGCGGGCGGCTGAGGAGGCTGGGCTCGAGTGCGAGTTCGGTCCGCTCGGAACGCAGGTCAGCGGTGAGCAGCACCTTCTGCTGCCTGCGCTGCCGAAGGTGCTCGAGGCGGCGTTCGCCGGCGGCGCCAGCCAGGTGACCCTGCAGGTACGCCGCGATGCCTGAATCACATCCCCTCGTCCAGGCGATCGCACCACTGGTCGACCGGCTGAACGCCGAACTACTGGACCCCACCGAAGCCACCCCAAACGACATCACCCTCGAATGGGAAGGCAAGCCCGTAGTAGCCATCCGCCTCCCGACCGAGAACTCGGCCGGCGCCGCTGCGAGTGGTGCCGCGGGGAAGGCGGCCGGCAACACTGCCGACGGTGCCCCGCGGGTGGTTGAGGGTGGGGTGCAGGGGTTGTTGGCGGAGGTTGCGGGGGAGTTGGGTGGGCCGTTGCGGGAGTTGTCGCGGCACGACAAGCAGCAGGCCGTCCTGTTGCTGGAGGCGCGCGGTGCGTTCGAGTACCGGAAGTCGGCGGAGACCGTCGCCGAGGCGCTCGGCGTCACCCGCTTCACCGTCTACAACTACTTGAACCGCGCCCGCTGAATTTCAACAAACTGTTGACGACAAGCCCGGTGGGTGTCACGCTCTCGTCATACGGAAAGTTGGTTTCGGGATTCGAGAAGGTGTGATCGTGGACCTGGAGGAGTTCAACTCCACTCCGGCCGACCGGCTGCGGCCGGCGCTGGCGGCCTGCTGCGACGTACCCCGCTGGGTGGACGCGATGCTGGCCAAGCGGCCGTACGGCGACCGTGCCGCACTGACCGCGCTCGCCGACCAGGCACTGCGAGAGCTCGACGACGACGAGGTCGATCAGGCCCTCCAGGCGCACCCGCGGATCGGCGACCGGCCGCAGGGCGCAACCACCGAGGCCGCCTGGTCCCGGTCCGAACAGTCGGGCGTCGACGACCGCCCCGACGTACGGCAGGCGCTTGCCGACGGCAACCGTCAGTACGAGGACCGCTTCGGCCGGGTGTTCCTGATCTGTGCCACGGGACTGTCCGCGGAGCAGACTCTGAGCAGTCTGCAGGCCCGCCTCACGCACGACGACGCGACCGAGGCGTCCGTCGTCCACGAGGAGCTGCGCAAGATCGCGCTACTCCGGCTGACCAAGGTGGTGACCGGATGAGTTCGCTCAGTACGCACGTGCTCGACACCGCACGCGGCCTGCCGGCGCAAGGCGTTTCGGTCCGGCTCTTTCGGGGCGACGTCCTCGAAGCCTCTGGTACGACGGACCAGGACGGCCGGATCGCCGAGCTCGCGCAAACGTTGGAGCACGCAACGTACCGGCTCTGGTTCGACGTCGCGACGTACGCGGAAGCCACCGGCCAGGACATCTTCTTTCCCGAGGTCTCCGTGACCTTCACGGTCGCCGACGAGCGGCACTACCACGTCCCCCTGCTGCTCAGCCCGTTCGCGTTTTCCACCTACCGAGGGAGCTGATCCGAGATGGCCATTCACCTGGGAGCCAACCAGTACGGCAAGGCCGAGAGCCGCGTCGTCCGCATCTACCGCGACACGCCCCGGCACCAGATCCGCGACCTGAACGTGTCGACCGCGCTGCGCGGCAACTTCGAGGCCGCGCACACGACCGGCGACCAGTCCGGAGTGCTGCCGACCGACACCCAGAAGAACACCGCGTTCGCATTCGCGAAGCAGAAGGGCGTCGGCGCGATCGAGGACTACGCGCTGACCCTCGGCGACCGCTTCCTGGAGGCGTCGCCGGCCGCCGCGGGCGCTCGGATCGAGGTCGAGGAGTACGCCTGGGAGCGGATCGTCGCCGACGGGCAGGAACACGATCACGCGTTCGTACGGACCGGTGGCGGCGTCCGGAACACGGTCGTCAACATCGACGGGCGTGGTGCCGAGCGGAAGGCTTACGTCGTCTCCGGGATCAGCGACCTCGTCGTGCTGAAGTCGACCGGCTCGGAGTTCCACGGGTTCCTGAAGGACGAGTACACCACGCTGGCGGAGACGAACGACCGGATCCTCGCGACGTCGCTCATCGCTCGCTGGCGCTACGACCACAATGACGTCGACTGGGACAAGTCGTACGCCGGGATCAAGGCACTGCTTCTGGAGCAGTTCGCGAAGATTCACAGTCTGGCGCTGCAGCAGACGCTCTACGGCATGGGCCAGGCGGTGCTCGAGCAGCACCCGGAGGTGGCCGAGATCAAGTTCTCGGCGCCGAACAAGCACCACTTCCTGGTCGACCTCGCGCCGTTCGGCGTCGAGAACCCGGGCGAGGTCTTCGTCGCGGCGGACCGCCCGTACGGGCTGATCGAGGCGACCGTGACGCGGGACGACGCGAGCGACGCCGGCAGTGCCTGGACCAACATCGCCGGCTTCTGCTGATGCAGCGGATCGTGATCGAGGGCGCCCACGTGGCGACCCTCGATCCGGACCGCCGCGAGTTCGTCGGCCACGTGGTTGCCGAGGGCAATCGCCTGGTCGCGGTCGATCCGGGACCCGCGCCGGCGTACGCCGATGCCCGCGTCGTGGACGGGCGCGGGTGCCTGGTCACACCGGGCTTCGTCAACACCCATCAGCACCTGTACCAGTGGGTGACCCGCGGCCTGGCGGCGGACGCGACGCTCTTCGAGTGGCTGACGACGCTGTACCCGGTGTGGGCGCGGATCTCCGAGGAGACCGTGTACGTCGCCGCGCGAGCAGCGCTGGCACAACTG
>DASSDE010000130.1:0-10986 GCA_035697365.1 Kribbella sp.
TGCTGCACTGAGTGCGCCTGCCCTACGGCTTCTTGTGGGGGTGTGGTTCGTGGGCCTTCTGGTGGCCTTTGCCTGGCGACTTCTGCGGCGGGTGAGGCTTCGTTGTGGCGCCGGCGGCGATGGGCGGTGTGGTTTTGGCCGGCGCCTGTGTGGATGTGCCGGACGCGGACGGCCGGCTGGTGGTCTTCGGTGTGGACGTCGGCCCTACGGATCCGGTCGATCGGGGAGGGCTCGGCACGGTCGAGCTGATGTTTGCGGGGACCTCATCCGTTCGCGGTCGAGGTATGTCGGTCTTGTCGAGCAGAACGCCGACAGTGGCTGCCACGGCGACGGCGAGTGTTGCGCCGGTCGCTGCGAAGACCTGTTGCCGTGAGAGTCGGGTCGGCGTCGGCACGGATTGGACGACGGTGTCCGCGGTCTGGTCGGTGGCGGGCGGTGCTGTCGTGCCGACTGCGATCTGTCGCGCGGTCGGGCGTCGTGACGGATCCTTCTCGAGCATCCAGAACAACAGCGCCGCGACGTCTGGTTGTAGGTCGACGAGCCGCGGTGCGTCCGTTTGGAGGTGTTGGTACATGACGGCGGCCGGGGTGTCTGCGGTGAACGGTGGGTGGCCGGTGAGCAGTTGGTACAGAACGCAGCCCAATGCGTAGATGTCGGAGGCCGGCTGGGCCGGTTGTCCGGCGACGCGTTCAGGGGCCAGGTAGTGGCTCGAGCCAACGATCTGGCCGGTCGCAGTGAGGGTGGTCGTGCTGTCGTCGAGGAGCCGGGCGATGCCGAAATCAGCGATCTTGAGCGTTCCGTCCGCCGCCAGCAGAAGGTTTCCGGGCTTGATGTCGCGGTGTACGACGCCGCAGCTGTGGGCCGCGGTGAGTCCACGTGCTGCTTGGCGGATCAGCTCGACGGCTCGTGGGGGCGTGAAGGATCCGGACTCGCCGAGCGCCTCGCCGAGAGTCGGCCCCTCGACGAGTTCCATCACGAGGTAGTAGCCGTCGCCGTACTCACCGAAGTCGTACGAGGTGACGACATGCGGATCAGCGATCTTGGCGGCGGCGCGGGCCTCTCGGCGGAACCGTTCCTCGGCCGCGAGCGTGTTCGCCACCGGCAGCATCACCTTGACCGCGACGGACCGGCCCAGTAGGTCGTCGGTCGCACGGTAGACCTCGCCCATGCCGCCACGGCCGAGCCGGACACCCAATCGGTACCGTCCCGCCACAACAGGCTGCTGCTCTGCTATCACGAGAAGGCGCTCAGACGTGCCGGCCGCCAGGCTGTTGTGCTCACTTCCCCACCTCTCCCACGCCTCTGCCGCGTTCCGCACTGCCGGTACCCCGGCTCAACCGCTCACAAGCCCTTCCGCGGTCGGCCGGTGGAGTGGTGTGCTGACGCGGCGACCGGGTACCAACTGAGGTGTGAATGACGACCGGCTGTTGGCTGTGGCGCAGCATCTGATGGAGTCGCTGACGCCCGGTGATCTCGACCATACGCTCGGTAGGATCACGACTGCCGCGGTCGAATCGCTGCCCGAGACCGACTGCGCGAGCATCACGATCTTGCACGCCGACGGCAGGCTGGAGACGGTCGCGCCGACGGACGATCTGCTGTGGGGCGTCGACGCCGCGCAGTACGAATTGCGGGAGGGGCCGTGCTACGAGGCGGCCGCGGACGCCGTACACGTCGCATCGCCTGACCTGGCCCGGGACGAGCGGTTTCCCCGGTACGCCGTCAGCGCAGTGGCGGCAGGTCTGCGGGCGCAGGCTGGTATCCGGCTGTTCGAGGCGCCGACGGCGCGGGGCGCTCTCAATCTGTACTCCGGGCATGTCGGCGCCTTCAGCGATCTGGGGGCGCTCGGCGAGTTGTTCCGGCATCAGGCAGCGACGGCGATCGACTACGCCCGGGAGATCGGGAATCTGCGCGAGGCGGTCCAGACGCGCACCATGATCGGTACGGCGGTCGGCATCGTGATGGAGCGATACCACCTGTCCGACGATCGGGCCTTCGCCTTCCTGGCCCGACTGTCCCAGGACACCAACGTCAAGCTGCGCGAGATCGCCAGACGCCTCATCGCACTCAGCCGGGATGAACCTGGATAGCTTGTACCGCAGGGCTTGAGCGCGTAGCCTGCGATGCACCACGAGCATGAGGTCCAACCTGTGGCTTTGCCTGGCTCGCGGATCTTCTGGTTGGAGCTCTTTCATGAGCACAACGCCTTACCGTCCTGACCACCTCCGGCGTGATGGCCGCTTCGTGGCGCGGTTCGCTCACCAGCTGACCGTAGCCTCCGGCGTGCCGGTCGGCTCACACTGGTGTCCGGTCCCCGACGACCCCACCAAAATGTGGAAGATCGCCTGGTGGAACGGTCCCACCGTCGCATTGATGCGCTTTCTCGCCGCGGACCTGGCCGGCAGCGTCGCCGGCGTCGACGTCGAGAATCTGCAGTGGAGTCGATCCATCACCCCTGAAGCGTTCGCCCTCGCTCTGATCGCCAACGTCCGCGCCGGTCGACCGCCCCTGGGCACGCTCGCCGGCTGTGGGCAGTTGATGGCAGCCCTCGAGCAGGTCGATCATCCCGAGCGAGGCACCTCGCGCGACCTCGAACTCGCCCATCGGCTCGCCCGGCTCGGGAATCATCTTGAGCACGGCATGCTGGCTTTCCTCGAGCAACACGGGCTGGCGGGACTGGAGCAAGGACACCTGCCCGCCTACAGCAACGGCAATTCAACCACGACCCCCTCGCGCAATTTCGGGGCCAGAGGCAACGATTGAGAATGCACCACGACCGGCCCGCCAAGGTAAGGCGGGGGTGATTGTCAGGCGGGGTGATTGGGGCCGCGGACGAAGGACTGGATGGCCAGGACGGCGGCGCCTTGGCACCATTCGATGTTGTCGCCGTCGGCCAACTGGAGCGGCGGGGGAGTTGCCTGTCGAGGGCGGTCGGCTGTCAGTTGCGCCAGTACGCTCGCCTCGGCGACCTTGGCCAGCCGGACCCCCTCGCCGGCGATGACGATCTGCTCAGGCATGGTCAGATTGCAGATCGCCGCCAGGAGCCGCCCGAGACCGCGGCCGGCCTCTTCGACGATCGCCGCCGCGGCGGGCTGCCCTTCGTCTGCGAGCGTCAGTACCTCGTCGAAATCGATCGGACTGCCGAGGGCCTGTGCCGCACGGCGAGCGATCGCGTCCGAGCTCAGTACGGCGGCAGCGCATCCGCGGTGGCCCGCCGAGCAGATCGGGCCGGTGGGGTCGAGGGGCCAGTGATTGACGAGTCCGATGCCGTAGTCGTCGTTGACGATCTGCGTGCCGTTGACCACCAGGCCGTAGCCGGTCGCAACGCCCAGGGTGACGATCGCGAAGCGGTCGAGATCGCGCCCGCGGCCGAACCAGTGGACGTACTCGGTGAACGCCACGACGTCGTTGTCCACCAGCGTCGGTACGCCGGTCCGGGCCGACGTCAGGGCGGCGAGTTCGACGTCGTCCCAGTCCAGGTAGGGGGAGCGAACGACCGTGGACTGATCGCGAACGACGCCACCGAGGCCGATCCCGATGCCGCTGAGCTCGAACGTGCCGCGCAGAACCTCGATCAGGTCCGCCATCACGGCCACGACCGCCTGCGGAGAACGGTCGGTCAGTTCGGCATCCGCGCGACGCAGGACTTCGCCGCGCAGGTTGGTCAGGGCGCCGATGACCTCGGACTCGCGCAGTTTGAGGCCGACGAAGTGCCGGGAGTCCGCGTCGACGTCGAGCAGCCGGCGCGGGCGTCCGATCTGTCCCTCGACGACCTCGCCGGTCTCCTTGATCAGGTGCCGCTCGAGCAGCGGGCGGCTCAACCGTGTCAGCGACGGCGAGGACAGGGCGAGCCGTTGTGCGATGTCGGTGCGCGAGATCGGGCCGTGGCGTAGGACCTCGATCGCCACCGAGAGCGAACCGTCCGTCCCAGCAGTCCAACTCGCCGAGGTCACAGCGTCTTCATAGCACCTTCTTAATTTCTCGGCAACGCTAAAGACGCCGTAGACGCGCCTGCGATGAGGCGTTGACCGACGACTTAGCTTCGCGATAAAACTTAGTCATGATCAGACGCCGCTTCATCTCGAAGGCCGGCAGTGCTGCTCTCGCTGCCGTGATCGGCGGGAGAGGGCTGTCGGCATCGACCGCCGCCCCGACCTTGACCGAGCCGGAGCTGGTTCGGAGCATGAATGCTTTTCTCGCGGCGTACGGGCTGGGGGACGGTGACTTCCGTACCGATCTGCACAACGCCGCGGCGATCCACTTCTGGGAAGCGTCCTTCATCCGGGAGACCCTGGTGGACGCGTCGCGGCTGACCGGGCAGTGGAAGGACCTGATCAGCCAGACCTACTACCGCTACGAGAACACGCACTCGGTGGATCGGTTCGGCAACCCGAAATGCTGGATCGGCAACGACACGGACTGGAACGACGACTACTCGTGGGCGGTCCAGTTCGCGCTGGCAGCGTACGGGGCGACCGGCGACCGGCACCTGCTCGACCAGGCGAAGTGGCACACCGACTTCTTCTACCGCGACTTCTACGACAACACGCACGGCGGCGGGTTCTGGCGGGAGCGCGCCACCAAGGATCAGAAGGATGTGCCGTCGAACGGCTTCGCGATCGCCGCGGCGGAGCTGGCCCGCTACTACCCGACGGAGGCGGTGCACAACAATCCGCTGAACACCGACAAGTCGTATCTTCAGATCGCGCAGGACACCTACGACTGGTTGAAGGCCAGCTTCCTGCGTCCCGACGGTGGATTCGAGAACTCGATCTCCGGCCGATCCTGGGACGACAACCTGTACACGTACAACGCCGGCGTGTTCCTCGAGCTGGCGGCAAACCTGTACGACCTGACGAAGGATCACACCTACCTGGCCGACGGTGTCCGGGTGGCGAACTTCGCCAAGCCGCACTTCACCACCGGCGCCGACCGGCTCGTCGTGTACGAGGACGATGTCAACGGCAACGGTCTTTACCGGCCGGACCCGGTCGACAGCTACGAGATCGTCTTCAAGGGAATCCTGCTGCGCGGCCTGTACAAGTTCATCACCCTGACCGGGCAGACCTCGTTCCTGGACTGGCTTTCCGCGAACGCTCAAGCCGCCTACGACCGCCGGACCAACGACCTTCCGTCCGCGGTGTTCGACCAGAGCCTGACCAACGCCCGCGCCACCGGAACAGCCGCCGGCCTGGCAGCAATGACCTACACCCTCGCCGCCCGCACGGCACCGGGTGGTGCCGCGGGGGCGGGCGGGGGTGGGGTCAGGCGCGGGTGAAGGCGCGGATCTCGACGCTGTACGGTGCCACCGACAGCGCCCCCGTACTGGTGTCGAAGGCCAGTTCGGCGACCGTTACCTGCGGTGCTTGGCCTACTTTGTTGGTGGCGTCGAGGGTGGTGCCGGTGAGCCGCCACAGCTTGCCGTTCGGGCGGGCCTTGAACCCGTTGAGCGACAGGTCGATGTGCTGCGCGTCGGCCGTGGCGTTGACGGAAGCGATCGTCAACGTCTTGCCGTCCGCCGACAGCGCGGCCATCGCGTCGACGGGGTACGTCGGGCTCCCCGCGTTGACGATCGGCTGGTCGCCACCGGGTGGGTAGTTCGGCGCCGGCTGCGGTGAGCTACCGGTCAGGGCCACCGGGGTGACGCCGAACCGCTCGCGATAGAGCTTGAACAGCACACCGGCGCCGCTGTACGTCGAGTCGGTCTTGTTGTAGGACAGCCAGGACGTGCCCATCGTGTAGGCCGCCATCGTGAGGAAGTCGCTGGCCCGGAACATCTCGTGCAGCATCATGGCGAGGCCGAACAGCTGCTTCATCCCGCTCGCCTTCTGGAAGCCCCATTCGTCGATGCTGACCTTGATCTGGTTCTGCACCAGTTCCGGGAAGTCCTTCGTGTACAGCTCCCAGTTCTCACGGACCGACTTGATGTAGTTGGCGCCCCGGCGGACCGAGTCCGCCATCGGTTCGGCCGGCGTCACGTCGACGTACTTGCCCTGCTCGAGGTCGAAGCGCTGCGTGGTCCCGTAGCAATGCTCGGAGATGATGTCGAACTTGCCGGCGCTGCTCGTCAGCAGCCGGTGGTTCCAGTCGGTCAGCGAGCCGTACTCGACCTTCACCGGCGTCGGCTGCACGATCTGCCGGCTGCTCGGGTCGATGTAGTACGGCAGCCGGTGGACGGTCATGCTGGCCGGGAACGCGCCGACCGCGACGATCGCGATCGAGGAGTCCACCTTGCGCATCGCGTCCGCGAAGAGGTTGTGCTTGATCATGTAGTGCGCCGGCGACATGTAGCCCAGTTGCCAGAAGCCGAACATCTCGTTGCCGACGGCCCAGTACTTGACGCCGTACGGCTCGGGGTGGCCGTTGGCGGCGCGGCGCTGCCCCATCGGGGTGTCGGCTTTGCCGTTGACGTACTCGACCAGCAGCGCTGCCTCGCGAGCGGAGCCGAAACCGGTGTTGACACACGGGTACGGCTCGGTGCCGAGCAGGTCGCACATCGCCAGGAACTCGTCGGTCCCCACGTCGTTGGACTGCGGGTTGTTGCGATCGGGGTCGAAGGTGGTCGGGCGCAGGTCGGGATCACCGATCGCGTTCTGCCAGTCGTGGCCGGAGACGAAGTTCCCGCCCGGGAAGCGCCAGAAGCCGCCTAGGCCGCGGAGCAGGTCGATGGTGTCCTTCCGGAAGCCCTTGACGTTGTCGCCGGGCATCAGCGACACGGCACCGACCCGGAACGATCCCGTCCCGGTGCCGGAGATTTCCAGCGAGCCGGCTGTCGTCGCGGCCTGGGACTTGAAGCGCAGCGGGATCGTCTGCCAGCCCTTCTTGACCGCGAGCGTCACGCTCTGGCTCTGCCCCGCACCATCGCCCCAGGTCAGTGTCGCGACAACGTGGGATCCGGGGTCGCCCGCGATCACCACGCGGCCGACGTACGCCTTCGCGGCGAGACCCAGTCCGGTCTGCTTGATGCCACGCGTCTCGGACCTGCTGAGCGTGACCCGCGGCGACTGCTCGCCGACGTACGGGTCCCGCTGGTCCATGGTCACCTCAGCGGCTGGGCCGACCGGCCGCCACTTCCTCGTGTTCGGGCTCTGCAGGTCGACGGCGAGGTAGAACTTCCGGTCGGCCAGCACTTCCGACCACAGGCTGTCGTAGACAAGCGTGCCGATGTGCTCGATGAACGCGCCGTAGACGTACGGAAGGATCGGCGCGGAGGTCTTCGTGACGTCGATGCCCGCACTGATCGACGGATCCGCGGCGTACGCGGTGTTGCCGACGGTGGCCGACAGCCCGGTCGCCAGCCCGGCTGCCACGGTTGCCTGGATCACGGTACGGCGGGAGATGCCGTTGTTCTCGGTTGGCGTGCTGTCCATCTGGTCCTCAACCTTCCCTCAACGCTGCTGTGGACGGGTCAATCTCTGGTGCTCGCACCGCGGTGGCGAGCCGATCGCGGGTAAGACAGCGATCGAGCCGAAACGAGTCGGCCAGCTCTTGCACCTGCTCGACCCCGAGACCGGCGAACGTGCGCGCGAAGTCCTCGACCAGCGGCTCGGCGAGCAGGATGTGCCGGACCAAGGTCGCGACCCACTGCCGCCGCCCGAACGGCAGCGGGTCGAAGGACGGGAACTCCGTGTCGAAGGTCTGCTCGATCGGATCGAGCAGATGCCGGACGCCGGTGTCGACGGAGCCCCAGGCGTCGACGCCGAGGCGCGCCTTCTTGGCCAGCACGGGCGCGATCTGCCGTAGGTACGGCGACTCGGGTGCTACGTGTACGAGTCCCTGGAGCCCGATGTCCTTGTACGTCCACAGGCTCCAGCCGGCGCTGTACCGGTCGTAGATCTCCAACTGGTCGTGAAGCACGCGGTACCGGAACTCGTCCTGTTCGGGGTCGCCGGTGTAGACCGGCCCGAACTCGCCGACCCAGATCGGTGTGCCGGTCTCGCGCATGTACTGCGCACGCTCGAGGAACTTCGCCTCGACCGTTGCCTGGTCGACGTACTGGCCGCGGGAGACGCCCGGGTACTTGCCGGAGTCCGCGAAGCCGGCCAGGGCGTAGTCGTGCAAGCTGTAGACGGTGTTCGGCAACGGCTCGCCGAAGAGCGTGAAGTCGGTCGCGTGCTCATTGCCATCGAGGAAGATCACGGTGTCCGGGTCGACCGCGCGTACCGCTGCGTGCAGCCGGGCATAGAACGTGGCGAGACTGCTGCCGGTCGGGGCGGCCGGTTCGTTGAGCAGGTTGTAGCCCGCCACCCACGCGTTTGTGCGGTACCTGTCGGCGAGCGCCTCCCACAGGTGCACGACGCGATCCTGGAAGTCCCGGTGCTGCCAGAACAGCGAGACGTGGGTCGGGTTGTCGCAGTGCCAGCGCTGGTTCTGGAAGCCGGGGGCGGCGTGCAGGTCGATGATCGTGTAGATGCCGTGTCGGGCGCAGATTTCGATCGCGCGGTCGAGCAGCCGCAAACCCTTGTCCTTCAGGACCTGCGGCCGATCATCGTCCTCGAAGTGGCGGTAGTTGACTGCCACCCGGACACAGTTGAGTCCGAGCGAGGCCAGGTACGCCGCATCCGCATCGGCGAAGAATGTTTCGTAGAAACGCTCGAAGAACGCGTCGTAGACCCCGTCGCCCAGCACCCCGCGAAGTGCTTGGCGCTGCAGGTCCTCGGTCGCGGGGTAGCCGGTGACGAAGTTCTCCATGCTCAGCCAACCGCCGAGCCCGACACCACGCAGCCGGACCCGCCGGCCGCTCCGCGTCTCCAACTCGGTGCCGGCCACCCGCAGCCTGATGTGGTCCTGCAATGGACGATGCATGACGAGGCCTTCCTCGACTTCGCAAAAGCCCTGAAAGTTTCCGAATATTTCGAGTGGAACGCTAAGTCCAAGTCCATTGGCCGTCAATACTTCGCAGCAATTCACGCGCCCCTGCGCGGCGATTCAGACTGCATCGCAGCGTGTGTAAACTGTCGGAAACTGCGCCGAAATTTCTGCGAGGTTGGTTGTGGCCAGATCGGGTCGGGTGAAGATCAGCGATGTCGCTCGTACCGCCGGGGTGTCATCGCCGACGGTCTCCAAGGTCCTCAACGGACGCGCGGAGGTGTCCCCGGAGACGCGGGAGCGGGTCCAGGAGGCGCTCCGGGCGCACAACTACCAGCGCCGTCCGAGCGGCAAGCAGCCCAAGGCGGGGCTCGTCGACCTCGTCATCAAGGAGCTCGCGACGCCGTGGTCGGTCGAGATCATCCGCGGAGCGGAGGACGCCTGCCGCGCGGCCGGCATCGGTCTCGTCGTGTCGGCGGTGCACAGCGCCCAGTCGGACGCGCAGCGCTGGCTCGACAACCTCGCCGGGCGGCACTCCGACGGGGTTCTGCTCGCCGTCTCGAACCTCGGGCCGGCTGAGCGCGAGCGGCTCGACGCACTCGGCGTGCCCCTGGTGCTGATCGATCCGATGGGCGATCCCGAACCGGGCATTCCGTCGATCGGATCGACCAACTGGGCCGGAGGACTGGCCGCCACCGAGCATCTGGTCAACCTCGGGCACCGGCGGATCGCGATGATCGCCGGCCTGCCGCATCTCCTCTGCACGCAGGCCCGGCTCGGCGGATACCGCGCCGCGCTGGAGCGCGCCGGGATCACGCCCGACCCGGAGCTGCTGCGTTTCGGCGACCACTTCCCACCCAGCGGGGAAGCGGCCGCGCTCGAGTTGCTGGACCTTGCCGAGCCGCCAACAGCCATCTTCGCCGGCACCGACCTCCAGGCGTTCGGCGCCTACAAGGCACTGCAGCAGCGCGGCGTCCGCGTTCCCGACGACATCAGCGTCGTCGGCTTCGACGACCTCGCCGCCTGCGACTGGGTGACCCCGCCACTCACCACGGTCCACCAGCGACTCGTGGACATGGCCCGCATGGCCGTCGAAGTCATCGTCCAGGGCGGCGCCGAAGCCGACGAACCCAGCCGCCTCGAACTGGCCACCCAACTAACCATCCGCGAAAGCACCGCGCCACCACCCCAGCCCTTTACATAGATAGGATTCATTAATATCTTTTCGCAGGGTCGCTGGTTCCTCGGGGTGATCAGGAGAGGTCATGCGTCGGTCGCTGCAGTCCGCCTTAGCACTCGTCGTCGTGGTGTTCGCAAGCATGCTGATAGCTCCGGCCTCCGCACTGTCCGCGCCACCAGGCCCGGAGCAGCGTGACTGCCGGGCGTCGTCCGCCCCGGCGCAGCAGGCGCTGTTCGCCCGGGTTGCCGGTCGGGTTGCGGCTCATCAGGTGTGCTTCGAGATCACGCCGGCTGCGGACGGCGTCGAGCGATTCACGATCTCGGGTCATCAGGGCCATGTGACGATCAGTGCGACGACCGCCTCCGCCGCGAACCAGGGGGCAGGTTGGTACCTGAAGTACGTGGTGCACGCCGCCGCCAACCTCGGGAACCCGCATCCGGTGGTCCCGACGCCGATGCCGGCGCCCGCGCGGCCGATCACGCAGACGGCCAACACCGCGAACCGGTACCTGGGCAACGACACCCACGACGGATACACCGATCCGTACATGGGGTGGGACCAGTGGCAGTCGATGCTCGACATCTACGCCCTGCACGGCATCAATCAGGTGTACGTGCTGCCAGGATCCGATGCGGTGTACCAGCGGGTCCTGCAGGACTTCGGGTACTCGGCCGCGCAGACGCGGGCCTGGATCCCGTTGCCGACCACGCAGCCCTGGTTGGGCGATGCAGAACGTGTCCAACTACGGCGCGCCGATCTCTCAGGCGCTCCTTGATCAACGCGCCGCGCTCGGGCGCAGCATCGCCGATCGTGCGCGTGAGCTGGGTATCGTGCCGGTGCTGCCCGGCTTCATCGGGACCGTGCCCCAGGATTTCGCTGCCCATGCTCCGGCCGGAACGAAGGTGATCCCGCAAGGGAACTGGTCCGGACAGCCGCGGCCGGCCTGGCTGGCGCCGACGGATCCGTTCTTCGCCGAGGTCGCAGCGTCGTACTACCGG
>DASSDE010000131.1:0-3276 GCA_035697365.1 Kribbella sp.
GATCAAGAAGACGACCGACATCGCGCCGTGGACGTACCAGGGCAAGTTCCCCGGCTACCTCACCAACCCGATGCTGATGACGGCGTACAAGGCGGCCGGCCCGGACCTGAAGAAGAAGGTCGACAACCTGGAGCCGAACGCCTGGCGCGACCCGGCGTTCATCGCCGCCGCCGAGGGCTACCAGGAGCTCGCCGCGAAGGGGTACCTGCTCGAGGGTTCGCAGGCGCTCACGCACACCCAGTCGCAGACGTACTGGGCGCAGGGCAAGGCGGTCTTCATCCCGTGCGGCGGCTGGCTCGAGAACGAGCTCGGCGACATCGCGCCGAAGGACCTCGGGATGACGATGGTGCCGGTGCCGGGCATGTCGTCCGCGGACAAGGCGCCGTTCGAGACGGTCACCGGCGGTCCCGGCGGCGCGCTGATCGTCCCGGCCAAGGCGAAGAACCCGCAGGGCGGGCTCGAACTGCTGCGGATCATCGTGTCCAAGCAGTGCATGCAGAACTTCACCAAGGTGACCAAGTCGCTGACCGTGGTGAAGGGCGCCACGGACGGTGTCGAGCTGTCCTCGGCGAACAAGTCCATGCAGGACGTGATCGAGGCGGCCGGTACGAACATGTTCGCGGACTGGTCGTGGCGGCTGTGGTACAAGAAGCTGCTGGACAACTCCGACAAGGCGATGGCCGCGCTGATGAACCGTGAGCTCACGCCGGACGGGTGGAGCAAGCAGATGCAGAAGTACGCCGACGAGACCGCGAAGGACCCGTCGATCAAGAAGTTCCACGTCTGATGCACCACGGGAAGTACCGGTTCGTCATCAGCCTGCTGATCGTTCCGCTGGCCGTGTACGCGGTGTTCGTGATCTCGCCGTACATACAGGCGTTCCCGATCGCGTTCACGGACTGGGAGGGATTGTCGGCGGCCTACCACTACATCGGGTTCGGGAACTTCGTCACACTGTTCCACGACTCGGTGTTCTGGGTGGCGCTGCGGCACAACCTGTTCCTGCTGGTGTCGCTGCCGATCATCATCGTCACGCTGTCGCTGTTCTTCTCCGCCGCGCTCAACTACCGCGGCGGCGTCCCGGGATCGCGGATCTACAAGGTGGTGTACTTCTTCCCCGGCATCTTGTCGATCGCGATCGTCGGCGTGCTGTGGCAGTTCGTCTTCGAGCCGCGCAGCGGGCTGCTGAACGGGTTCCTGCGCGCGGTCGGGCTCGGCGGACTGGCGCGGCTCTGGCTCGGCGACGGGAAGACCGCGCTCGGCTCGATCATGGCCGTGGTCGTGTGGGGCGGCGTCGGGTTCTACGTCGTGCTGTTCACGGCGGCGATGGCGGCGATCCCTCGCGAGCTGTACGAGGCGGCCCTGCTCGACGGCGCCGGTGCGGTGCAGTCGTTCTTCCGGCTGACGCTGCCGTTGATCTGGAACACGGTGCAGACCGCGCTCGCGTTCCAGGTGATCGGGGCGCTGGACATGTTCGCGCTGGTGAAGATCCTGTCCGTCGGCCCGGGCGGTCCGGACGACGCGACCCAGGTGATCTCGTTGTACATGTACACGAACGCGTTCACGTACGGGAAGTTCGGGTACGCGTCCGCGATCGGGGTGACGTTGTTCGCGATCAACATGATCCTGACCCTGCTCACGTTCCGGCTGACCCGCCGCGAACGGGTCGAGTACTGAGGAGCCTGCGATGGCCTTGCTGACCTCACCGTCGCGGACGGTTACGCCCGACGTACCGCCTGCTGCTCCGGCCCGGTCTCAGGCCGGCTCCCGAGTGCTGGGTGGAGTGTCCCAGGGGTTCCTGCTCGTGTGGGGCGCGATGGTCGTGTTCCCGTTGCTGTGGGCGGTGCTCAGCTCGTTCAAGTCCGACAAGGACATCTTCACCAGCCCGTGGAGCTTGCCGACGCACTGGCAGTGGAACAACTTCTCCCGCGCGTGGAACGAGTCACACATCGGGACGTACTTCTTCAACAGCGTGATCGTTGTGGTCTCCGGCGTCGTGCTGACGTTGCTGCTGTCGTCGGCGGTCGCGTACGTGCTGGCGCGGTTCGAGTTCCCGGGCTCTCGGATCCTGTACTACGTGTTCGTGGCGGGGATGGTGTTCCCCGGGTTCCTGGCGCTGGTGCCGCTGTTCTTCGTGGTCCAGAACCTCGGGCTGATGAACACGTACCTCGGGCTGATCCTGGTGTACGCCGCGCACGGGATGTCGTTCTCGGTGTTCTTCCTCACGGCTTTTTTCAAGACCCAGTCGAAGGAGCTGGCCGAGGCGGGACTTGTCGACGGGTGTTCTCATTGGGGTGTGCTCCTTCGCATCATGCTGCCGCTCGCCAGGCCCGGTCTGGTCAGTATCGGCATCTTCCAGTTCCTCGGGATGTGGAACGAGTACCTGCTGCCACTGGTGCTGAACACCGACGAGAAGCGGTACCTGGTCACCCAGGGGCTGGCGAACATCGCGGTCACTCAGGGGTATCACAGCGACTTCTCCGGGTTGTTCGCCGGACTGACCATCTCGATAATTCCGGTCCTGGCCGTATATCTTGGATTCCATCGGCAGATCAGCACCGGTATGACCGCGGGAGCACTCAAGTGACCGAACTCCGACTGGCCGCGAAGTCCCTCGACGTCACGCCGCCGCCCGGTCATCCGCTCGACGGGTACGCCGCCCGCGCGGAGCCTGCGACCGGTACGGCGGACCCGTTGCGCGCGAGCATCATCTGGTTGTCGACCGCCGACGACCCGGGCGTGCTGTGGCTGACGCTGGACGCGATCGCCGTCGGTTGCGAGTTGCGCACAGAGCTCGCCGCGGCCGCCGGCGCCGCGGCCGGCATCCCGCCGTCGCACGTCGTGGTGTCCGCGTCACACACGCATTCGGGCCCGTCCGGCTGGACCGGTCAGATCCATCCGGTGATCCCTGCCGAGCGCGAGGCCGACCTGGTCGACGCGCTCGTCGGTGCGGTGCGCTCGGTGCAGTTGGAGACGCAGCCGGTGACCGCGTCCTGGCGTTCGATCGAGGTGGTCGGCGTCGGTCCGAACCGGCATCGGCGCAACGGCCCGCACGACAACACGGCCGGCATCCTCGCGTTGCACTCGACGTCCGGCGCACTCGAGGCCGTACTGCTCGACTTCGCCTGTCATCCGACGACGTACGGTCCGGAGAACCTGAAGTACTCCGCCGACTGGCCGGGCGCTGCTCGTGCGGCGCTGGCGCCCGCGGTGGTCGGGTTCCTTCAGGGGGCCGCCGGTGACGTGAGCCCGCGCTTCACCCGGCAGGGCCGCGGT
>DASSDE010000132.1:0-7576 GCA_035697365.1 Kribbella sp.
GCGGCCGGCGAAGATCCCGCTGAGGAACTCCCAGAACTGGGTCAGGATCGGCTGGTTGAGCCCGAGCACGTTCCGGATCGAGTCGATGCGTTCCGGCGTACACGTCTTGCCGCAGATCATCACCGCGGGATCCGGCGACAGCTCGAAGAAGATCAGGTACGTAAACAGGCAGACGGCCAGCAGAATCAGGACGACGCCCCCAAGCCGCCCAAGGACGTAGCGGGTCATGGGGCCTCCCCCTGGTCGATCAGAGTGCGGATCTTGTCGCCGAGGACGGTGAGCGAGAGGACCGTTAGGAACAGGAACAGGCCGGGGATCGCGAAGAACATCGGGTCGACCGAGTACCAGCTCACCGAGCTCGCGATCATCTGGCCCCAGGACGCGGTCGGCGGGGAGACACCGACGCCGAGGAACGACAGGCCCGCCTCGGTGCCGATGTAGCCGGGGATCGCGAGCGTCGTCATCACCACGATCGAGCCGCGCAGGTTCGGGAGGATCTCGCGGAACACCACCTGCCCGCTCTTCGCCCCGGACGCGCGCGCCGCCTCGACGAACTCGCGGTTCGCGAGCGTCATCGTCTGACCGCGGATCACCCGCGCCAGGTACGGCCAGCCGAACGCGCTGATCACCACGACGAGCAGCACCGGCCGGTTCCCCGACGGCAGCGACGACAGGATCGCGATCATGAAGATCAGCGCCGGGAACGCCATCAGGAAGTCCATCAGCCGGGAGATCACCTGGTCGACCCAGCCCCGGTAGAACCCGGCGAGCATGCCGAGCACCACGCCGAGGACGCCGGTCAGCAAGGTTGCAGACAATGAGATTGTGATCGATACCCGGGCGCCGTAGACGATCCGGGCGAACAGGTCGCGGCCGTTCTGCGGCTCGACACCGAACCAGTGCGACCCGCTGATCCCGCCGAGCGCGCCGTGCGGCAGTCCGCCGAGGTCGGAGTTGATCGCGGCCGAGTCGAACTGGTACGGCCCCCACCCGCTGAGCTTCACGATCAGCGGCGCCGCGATCGCCATCAGGACCACGATCCCGAGGAACACCAGGCAGGCGAGCGCGCCTTTGTCCCGGGTGACCGTGGTGAGGATCCGCCGGCCCGAGGTGGGCGGGGCGCCGGACGGCCCGGACAGTCCGGCCGGCCCCACCTCCTCGGCCTCGACGAGGGTCGGGCTGGTGGTCACTTCCCGGCGTCCTTCAGCCCGACCGACACCAGGTCGATACCGCCGGAGAACCCGTCGTGCAGGTAGGCGCCGCCGATGTTGCTGCCGACAAGCATCAGGACCTTCTCGTACAGCAGCGGCACGACCGGCGCGAGCGCCATGATCTGCTTGTCCAGTTCGCCGTACGCCTTGTTCGCGGCGGCGACGTCGGTGAGCTTCGCGATCTCGTCGATCTTCGCATTCACCGCCGGGTCGTTCAGCTGCGACAGGTTCGTGTTGCCCTTCGACGTGATGTTCCGGCCGTCGAACAGCGGCGGCAGGAAGGTCTGGCCGGACGGCCAGTCCGGGCACCACCCGGTGATCGCGGCGTCGTGCTGCTGCGACGTCGTACCGATGACCTCGTAGTAGGTCGCGGTGTCGATCGTGTTGATCTTCACGGTGATCTTCAGCGGCTCGAGGGCCTGCTGGATCGCGACCGCCATCGCCTGCATCTTCGGTTGCGCGCGGGTGTCGAGTGTCATCGTGAAGCCGTTGCTCAGGCCGGCCTCGGCCAGCAGTTTGCGCGCGGCTTCGGCGTCACCCTTGTGGTCCGGGCTCGGGTACGGGTCGTAGTCCACCCGGCCGGTGATCGTCGGCGGCTGGATGCTGGTCCCGATCTCGGCGAGCGCCGATCCACCGTCCGCATCGCGTACCGTCTGTTTGTTGACCGCAAGGTTGATCGCCTGCCGGACCTTCACGTTGTCCAGCGGCTTCTTCGTGGTGTTCAGACCCATGTACGTCGTGCAGCCGTTGATGCCGGTCATCGTGCGCTGCTTGAGCTGCGGCGTCTGCATCCGGGCCACGGTCGCGGCCTGTACGGTGCCGGCGATCGCGTCGGCGTCGGCGCCCTGACCGGCGATCATCCGCTCGTCGATCGTCGCCGGGTCGAGCCCGAACGTCCACTGGAACACGTCCGGGTTCGCGGTCCGTACGTCGTCGGTCTTCTTGTCCCACTTGTCGTTGCGGACCAGCTTCAGCGAGGCGCCGGGCTTGTAGTCGGAGACCTTGTACGGGCCCGACGAGATCGGCTTGCTGTCCAGCGCGTTGCCCGCGCCCTGGCCCTTCGGCACCGGGGTGAACGTGTTCTGTGCGACCACGCTGCCGAAGTCCGCGAACGGCTTCTTCAGGTGGAACACAATCGTCTTCGCGTCCGGGGTGTCGATTGTGGACAATTCACCGGACTTGTACGGGCCCTGGTACGACGCGGGCGCCTCGATCAGCTGCTTCGCGTACGGCGAGCCGATGCCGATCTCCGGGTCCCAGGCGCGCGAGACGCCCCACTTCACGTCCGTACTGGTGATCGGCGCACCGGTCTCGAAGAACAGGCCGTCCTTCAGCGTGAACGTCCAAGTCTTGCCGCCGTCGGTCGGTTTGCCCGTGTCGGTGGCGAGGTCCGGGACGATCTTGGTGCCGTCCGCGCCCGGCGCCGCGCCCTGGGTGGTGAGCGTGCGGTAGATCAGCCGGTAGAAGTTGTTCACGCCGCCGTCGAACCCGCGGGCCGGGTCGAGGTGCGAGAACGCCGCGTTCGCGAGCACCTGGAGCGTGCCGCCCTGCGCGGCCTTCGCTCCGGGGCCCGCCGATTCGCCCTTGGTCGCGGTCCCGCCGCCACCACACGCCGTCAGCGCGAGCGCGGCCGATGCCACCAGCCCGAGGAGTTTGGAGGTTCTCTTCATGAGTGTTCTCTTTCGGTTCGCAGCCACACACGCATGGCCAGGGGCTGACGGTTTCCCCAAAGGAAGTACGGGACGAGCGTCACCGGCACGTCACGGGAGGCGGGTTCCTCGGGCAGTTCGGTGATCACGGGGTACAGCTCGGGAGCCGGCGCGGGGGCGACGGCGCCGGTGAGCTCGAGCACGACGTGGTCCTCCAGTACGGCGTGGTCCTCGTGCCGGCGCGCGGTCGCCTTCGCGACGGCGGCCGGGCTCAGCAGCAGGTCGTCCACAGGTACGCCGACATCTTGTTGCTCGACGCAATAGACCAACGGTCCGCGCGCGACGGCGATCGCTCCGCGGGTCGCGTCGAGATACGGGTGCGACCCGTGCGCCCTAGGTGCCATAGGCAACGAGAGCCGCAGAACATCCCCCGCGACGAACGTCCGCCGAACTAAAACCCACCCATCAGAGGAGGAGGTCGGGATGGTGGCCCAACCGGCAGCAGAGGAGGGGGAGGCCGGCCCGGCAGAGGCGGCGGAGGCGGGCTCGTCGGAGGTGTTGGGGGTGGTTAGTTCGGGGTTGGTTGTCCAGGTTGGGATGCGGAGGGCGATGGTCTGTTCTTCGGGTGCGGCGTTCTCCACCGTGAGGGTGATTTCGCCGGTCCAGGGGTAGTTGGTGGCGATGGTGAGGGTCAGGTCTTCGGTGGTGATGCGGGCGTCGGCGTAGATGCCGATGTACAGGGTGTCGTCGCGGCGCAGCGCGATGTGGTCCTGGAGTTCGGACATCCAGCGGACGATGTTCGGCGGGCAGCACGGGCAGCCGAACCACGCGCGGCGGAGCAGTTCGCCGCCGTCCTCCATCCCGGAACGCTGCTCGTGATCCGGCCGGCGCTGCAGCGGATTGTCGTAGAAGAACGCCGTACCGTCCGCTGAAAGCCCCACCGCGTAAGCGTTGTAGAGCACGGTCTCGTAGACGTCGAGGTACGACGCCTTGCCGGTCGCGCGGAACATCCGCCACGCCCACTGCATCGTCGCGATCGCCGCGCACGTCTCGGCGTACGCACGCTCGGACGGCAGCTCGTACCGGTCACCGATCGCCTCGTCGGAATGCCGGCTGCCCAACCCGCCGGTCAGATACAGCTTGGTCGCAACCATGTCGTCCCACAGCCGCTCCAGCGCCGCGAGCAGGGTCGGATCACCGGTCTCGAGGTGTACGTCAGCAGCTCCCGCCGCGAGGTACGCCATCCGCACCGCGTGCCCCGTGACCGAGGGCAAGTCCCGGAACGGCACGTGGTCCTGGAAGTACTCCCCCGGGAAGATCGTGTGCTTGAGCTTCCCGCGACCGCGCCGGTCCACGAACAGCCTGGCCTGCGTGAGGTAGTCCGCCTCCCCAGTTTCTCGATAAAGCTCGACGAGCGCCATCTCCACCTCGGGATGACCGTCGACGACCTCCTCGCCGTGCTCACCGAACTTCCGGACGACGAGATCCGCGAACCGCCGGGCGATCGTCAACAATCTGCCGTCCGACAATCGACGATGCGCGGCGACGGCGGCCTGGATCAGGTGGCCGAGGTTGTAGAGCTCATGGCCCCACCCGAGATCCGACCAGGGTTGCTTCGGCTGGTCCGGGTCCTGGAAGTACGAGTTCAGGTAGCCGTCCTCCGCCTGCGCACGCTCGAGCAGGCCGACGACCTCCTCGAAGAACTCCCGCGCACCAGCCGGCGCATCTGCCCGGCCGACCTCGTAGGCGAGCCCCTCGAGGGTCTTGTACAGATCCGTGTCCAGGAACGGGTAGCGCCCGCGATACGCGCCGATCGAAGGGTCGCTCAACCGCCGAAGGTTCTCCAGGTTGCCTGCCTTGCGCAGCTCCGCGATGGCGTGCGGGATCGTCGCGACCCGGTTCCGCTGCTGCCAGGACTGCAGCAGACCGCCGGTCAGCTCCACCTCAACCTCTGTACCGTGTGACATTGCACAGACCATAAGTGCAATGCCACACCTTGCCAACCCCCAACGGAAGACGTTTACACGCCGGAAACCAATGACCCTCGGTGACGCCAGGGTGATCCCGTGACCTCCGTCGACAGGCCCGCAGGCAACTTGTACCGCGTCACCGCAGCGGTCGTGGCCCTGTCGGTCCCGCTGGCCGTCGCCTCGTACGTCCTGCAACTGACTACCGGTCTGGGCCGGTGCCGGCCATATCCCGACTGTCAGGTACTGATCGCCCCGGACCCCTACACCGGGTTCATCCTCAGCACGACAGCCGGCGCAGAGCTCGCGCTGATCGGCGGCTACCTCCTATTCGCGACTGCACGCGGCAGGCTGGCGCAAAACGCCGCAGTCCACACCTTGCCGACCGTGATCGGTGTCGTGGTTCTCGCCGTCGTCGGGCTCGGAGGCTGGCTGGACGCCCCTACCCACCGCAGCGCAGCCCCAGCGGCGATCGGCTATCGCATCCTGCTTTGTCTCTGGCTGCTCGCGCCGCTGGTGCTGTACCGCGTCCATCGCGGCGACCGGGGTGCGGCGATTCCGGTCGCGCTCGCGCTGCTTCCGACCGTGTTCGTCAGCATGTTCGCGTTCCCGAAGGTCCCACTCGCCGCCTTGCCTCCCGTCATGCTGGCGGCGGCGGTCGTCACGATCGTGATCGTCCGCCGCCGCAGCACCAGCGCGTGAGTCAGAGGCGCGGGTCGATCGGTTCCGATTCGAGGGCCAGTACGGCGAAGACGCATTCGTGGATGCGCCACAGTGGCTCGCCGCGGGCGGCGCGCTGCAGGGACTCCAGGCCGAGGGCGTACTCGCGGAGGGCGAGCGAGCGTTTGTGACCGAGGTTGCGGTCCCGCAGCCGGGTGAAGTTCGCCGGCTCGGTGTAGTCGGGTCCGTAGATCAGCCGCAGGTACTCCTGCCCGCGCACCTTCAGCCCCGGCTGCGCGAGCCCCTTTGCAGTCCGCGTCAGATTCGCCGCCGGCTTCACCACCATGCCTTCGCCCCCGGCACCGGTCAGCTCCTCCCACCACGCGATCCCGGCGTCCCAACTGTCCGCATCCACGAACAGCCGTCGCGTCGGCGTGATCAGGTCGGGGCCCGCGGCAACCATCCGGTCCGCGATCCCGAGGTGCCACGCATGCGGCCGCTCCTCGTACGTCGCCCCTTCGGACGCGAGCACCTGGAACGGCGCGAGCCGCACGCCGTCGAGCCCGTCCGTCGGCCAGCAGTACCGCCGGTACGCCGCCGTGAACCGGTCCGCGTTCACCGTCCGCCGTTCCACCGACGCCAGCAGATCCGCCACATCCAGCCCGGCCGCGGCGGCTGTACGCAGCGCAGCAGTTGCGGCAGGCAACGACGTACGAGCGGCCGCGCCGACCGCAGCGTACTGGTTGCGAAGCAGGTCCTCTGCCTTCGCGCTCCACGGCAGCAGCTCCGCATCCAGCAGCACCCAGGACGTACCGAGCTCATCGAACACACCTGCATTCGAGGCGACCTCGCGCAGCCGGAGCAGCAGCTCGTCGGTCAGCTCCGCATCGAAGAACGACCGCCCGGTACGGGTGTGGATCGCGCCACGCCCAGCCAGGCCGAAGCGCTTCTCGGCCACGTCGTCGTCCCGCGTCAGCAGCACGACCGCCCGCGAGCCCATGTGCTTCTCCTCGCACACGAGCTCGGTCACACCTTGCCCGCGGTACGTCTCGAACGCCTGCCGCGGGTGCTCCAGCAGCCCCGGCTCCGGCGACGTAGACACCGGGCTCATCGTCGGCGGCAGATACAGCAGGAACCGGGGATCGATCGCGAACCGGCTCATCACCTCGAGCGCCGCACCGGCCTGCTCGGCCCGTACGCTCAGCCGGCCGTGCGTCTCGGTCTCGATCACCCGCCGACCGGTCACGTCGGTCAGTTCGAGTACGTCGGGTTCGCGCGCCGGCGCCGCCGGTACGTGCAGTGGTTTCGCCGGAGCGTAGTACTCCTCGGCCGCCTGCACCGACACCAGCTCACGCTCCGGGTAGCGCAGCGCGGTCAGCGCACCGCCGAACACACAGCCGGTGTCCAGGCAGATCGTGTTGTTGATCCACTCCGGCTCGGGCGTCGGCGTGTGGCCGTACACGACCGTCGCGCGGCCGCGGTAGTCGTTCGCCCACGGGTAGCGCACCGGCAGCCCGAACTCGTCGGTCTCCCCCGTCGTCTCGCCGTACAGGCAGAACGAGCGGACCCGACCCGACGTACGGCCGTGCATCCGCTCGACCAGGCCGGCGTGCGACACGACCAGCTTGCCGCCGTCGAAGACGTAGTGCGAGATCAGCCCGTCGATGAACGTCATGACCTCGTCGCGGAACTCGTCAGGCTCGAGCGCGAGCTGCTCGAGCGTGGTCTCGAGGCCATGGCTGATCTTCACGTTCTTCCCGCGCAGCGCCCGGAGCAGCTTGTCCTCGTGGTTGCCGGGCACGCAGAAGGCGTTGCCTGCCGCAACCATGCCCATGACGAGCCGCAGTACGCCTGGAGAGTCCGGGCCGCGGTCGACCAGGTCACCGACGAAGACCGCGCGCCGATCCGGATGCACGGCGTCGACCGGACGGCCCGCCTCATCACGGGTCAGCGTATAGCCGAGATCGGTGAGCAGCCGCTCGAGCTCCGGACGGCAACCGTGGACGTCGCCAATGACATCGAACGGGCCGGTCCGGTCCGTGAGGTCGTTGTACAGCCGGGTGCGTTCGATGCTCACGGCATCGATCTC
>DASSDE010000133.1:0-10536 GCA_035697365.1 Kribbella sp.
GTCGTCGAGGTTCGCCGGCCAGCGATCCTGGTTCCAGCAGACGCCGGCGACGTCGAAGTCGCGGCGCGCCTCGAAGGCGCCGTTCAGCGCCGAGGTGACCCAGTTCTTGTTTGCCTGTGGATTGGCCTGCAGGGCCGCCTCGTAGGCCACGCCGATCGAGAGGTTGCTGAAGCCATTGCCGTAGCGCGGATAGAACCACGTCGCGGACCTCGGCCATGACTTGAACCTCTCGAGCCCGAGCGTGTCGATGTCATGCAGGAGCTCACCGAGTCCGAGATCCCAGAAATTGGTCGGCCGGTAGATCGGTGCGCAGGTCTTGACCTCCGCAAGGGTCCGCTCGGTCAGAGCGGACCACTCCGTCGGCTGCCCGGTGCTGCGGCCATCGGTCATAGCGCGACGCTACGCGATGCGCACCTGTCTGGTGGCACCGGCTCGAATCCTGGCGAGATGCTGCGGACAGGTTGACAGGTTCCTGACGAATAAAATACGATCGTTCGTACTAAATGTTTCTTCGGAGGGGCTTTGATGACAGTCAGCGGTGTTGGCACGTTTGCTTATGAAGCGCCCAGTGCGGAGCAGTTGGCTCAGGCTGAGGGGTGGGTTGCGGGGTTTGCTGCTCGTTGGGATCGGCCGGACGGTGAGAGCCTGCGCGATCTGATGCATCCGGACACACAGAACCTGATTCCGCCGATGGAGCGGCCCGGGAATGCGCAGGAGGTCATCGATCATTTCAAGGAGTTGGTTGCCCGGGTCCCGGGGTTCCGGCTCGAGGTGCAGCGCTGGGCGCCGGTCGGCGACAGCGTCCTGATCGAGTGGGCAGGGCACGCCGCCATCGGAGGTCGCAATCTGACCTGGCACGGGGTCGATCGGGTTTCGTTGCGCGACGGGAAGACCTATGAGGGACAGGCCTACTGGGATACCCGAGCTGTCTCGGAGATGATCCTCGAGGCGCTCACCGCGGCCCAGGACAAGCCCAGTAGGTAGATGGTCCAGCTAGCTCGAGCACGCAGCGGCGAGCGATTCGAAGTCGCCGCCGGACCTGGCGACCGACTGAAAGCGCTGAAGGATGGCCGCCTTCTGTTGCCGGGTCGGCTGGTACCGCGGGCGTCCGGCACGTACTTTCTGCCGGGCACGATAGACGAGCTGCCGGGCGGCATGATCAGTACGGCCCGTGATCGAGGCGATCTCCGAATTGGAGAAGCCGAACACCTCGTGCAGCAAGAAGGTGGCTCGCTCCACCGCGCTGAGGCGCTGGATCACCAGTTGAAGAGCACTCTCCACCGCGTCGGCGAGCTCGCCGTCTTCAGCAGGATCGACAACGGACAGCACCCACGACGCTGTCGCGGCTTCGTTGCGAACGGCGACTTTACGGAGTTCGTCGATCGCCAGGCGGGTGACCGTCTGATACAGAAAGCCACGCGGGTTCCGTACGGTCGTGGGATCGACTCTCGTCCAGCGCAGCCAGGCTTCCTGCACGACATCCTCGGCTCGGGAGGTGTCGCCCAGTACGCGATAGGCAACACGAACCAGCTGCCGGCGATGCGCCGCGAACTCCGCGACTGCTTGGTCGTCCATCTCATCAGCTCCCGATTCATTATCGCCCTCGTACGGAACATGACGGCTGTGGTTGCCCTGATGTCACGCGTGACAGCCGGCCGCTGCGGCACGTCATGCCGTGGAAACCACACCAACGAAGGGAGCAAGTTCGTGTCATCAGCTCGGGAGGTCGTTCTTGATTTGGTTCAGCGGTTCGGATCCGGTGATGTCGATGCTGTTGGTGCGTTGCTGGCCGATGACTTCGTCTCGCACAACCCGCGCGTCGTGCACCTCGATCCAAGCGTCACCTCGGGCCGCCAGGCGTTCATCGACTACTTGGGAGGTCCGATCGGCGACGAGCTCGTCAACGGCACCGTCGAGGCCGCGCGGATCATCTCCGACGCGGACCACGTAGTTGTCCACAGTCGACTCGCCACCCGCGACGGGCAGGAACTGGCGGTCGTCGACATCTTTCGAGTACGGGACGGGCTCGTCAGCGAGCACTGGGACGTGGTGCAACAGGTGCCGAAGACACCGTCGAACCAGCACGGCATGTTCTGAGCCGGGGCAAACCCGGTGGGCACGTAAATTGATCGGTATGTCCCAGTCGTTGTACCCCGATCTGCCGTCTGCGGCCGACGTTGCGCATGACATCGCCGGTGTGGTCGAACGGCTGGCACATGGTGAAACGCATGCGTTCGCGTTTGGTGACGACGGGGTCCCCGAGGCGGTCATCGCGAGCTACGACCAGTACGACGACGGAGCCGGCGGTGATCCCGTGCTGGTCGTGATGTCGACGCGAGTACCGAGAAATGCGCGGTGACGATGAGCCCGCGCCGGGCGTGCTCGACGACCCCACCGCCCGCACGTACGACGCGTCGCCGACGCCAGACAGCAAACCGTTCGATCTGGACGAGTGGGCGAAGGACGACCCGTTCACGCAACAGATGCTCGACGAGATCCGCCAGGGACGTGACGGCTGAGAATCAGCCGTACCAGATTCTGCTGAATGAGGGCGCTGTCGAGGACCTCAACCGGCTCCAGGACGCCGCTGCTGCTGCAGCCAAGCAGTACCCGGACAAGACAGCGGCCCACAACGCGAACCGCACGCTATTCAAAGGCACGCTGAAGGCCTCCAGGCCAAGATCGGCGACGGTACCGGCAAACCGAACCACCGCTTGACGTTCCGGGAGATCCTGGGCGGAACGCGGACGGGACCAATGCACGCGACGTGATCGCAGTCGGTCCTCGGCACGGTGACAACAACATCTACCAACAGACAGCCACGCGCCTCGGACGGTCGGCCGATGCCAGGCTCCCACAGCTCGACCGCTTCGGTGAGGCGCCGGTCGGAAGCGGCGGCAAGGCTCACCAGCGCCATCCCATCCTGGATACGAACCGAGCCATCGCCCACGCGTTTGACGGTCAGAAACCGTTGTCCGGTGCACGGCCGCTCGACGAGACCGGTTTCGGCAGTCGCGCCGCTTCGGGCGGGTCCAAACAGGCCGGCAAACAGCTCGGAAGCCCGGCCAGTCCGCACCGCGAACAATATCTAGCGACCGGCCCGAGGGCGGACGTTGGGATGTGCCCGGAGCGGACCCGGCTTTGCATCGGACGGCGGGTCGTCCCACCTCACCTCACTTTATTCACCGACCCGTCGTCGGTGACGGCGTACACATTGATGCCGAGTCGTTCGAGAACTGGCGCGGGCACTCGGAGTACTGCGGTGAGCGCTCGGCCCTCAGGCACCACCACTGCGTAGCGGGCGGTGGGGTCGGTCATGCGGCGCAGCAACTGGCCGAACATCGTGTCGACGTCCAGACCCGGTGAACTCGTGCGGCCCTTGACTTCGGCATGCAGCCGTTCTTCGCCTCGCTGGGCGGACACGTCGATGAATCCGACCTCACGCTGGACCGCCCAGCCGTGCCGTTCCAGCCACGAACAGAACGCGATCGTGACTCGTTCCTCGTCACCCCTCATATTCCGTCACCCTAGCGACCTGCCGCAGGAACAGTTGGCTCAGGTTCCGGGGTTCCCTCGAGCTCGCGGTGGCGTGGTCTCGTTGTGGGTAGCAGTGTTTCGGGGTGGTGGACCTGGCTTGTGGTGGACTGTGGGGGGCTCCCCGGCTGTTAAGGGGATACTCCGGCTGGGGTTTCCGACCGGAGCGTGGCCGGGGAGCCCACCATTGGGGGCGGAACCGGCCGAATTGGGTGCGGCTTTCGGTACTGGGGTCGGGGGACCAGTGGGTTTCCCTGGGGCGTTGGTGGGGTGGAGGTGTGAGCGTGGTGGCGAATCGATGTTGGTCGACCACCAGAGAGGCTTCTCATGACCACCAGCAATCCCCGCGGCGGACAGGACCAGAGTCGCCGTCACTTCCTGCGGACCACGGGTGGTGCGGCGCTGGCAGCCGGCGTCGTCCCGATCGTGATGGCCGGCTCGGCGCCGACGGCTTCAGCTGAGTCAGCCAGCGGGCTGTCGAACGGGCGCGGGTTTGGGCCGGTACGGCAGATCAGTGCGGGAGTGCTCAACGTCGGGTACGTCGAGCTCGGGCCCTCGCGCGGCACACCGGTCGTGTTGCTGCACGGGTTCCCGTACGACATCCACAGCTACGAGCAGGTCGCCCCGCTGCTCGCCCGGCGCGGGTATCGCGTCATCGTGCCGTACTTGCGCGGCCATGGCAGTACGACGTTCCGCTCGGCCTCCACGCCTCGGAATGTCGACCAGGCTGCGTTCGCGCTCGACATCCTCGCGCTGATGGATGCGCTCGGGATCCGGCGGGCCGTACTGGCCGGCTACGACTGGGGTTCGCGGACTGCCGACATCATCGCCGCGCTCTGGCCGGAGCGCGTCAAGGCACTCGTCTCCGTCACCGGCTACCTGATCACCAATCTCGAAGCCAACAAGACCCCGCTCCCACCCGCGGCCGAGAACGCCTGGTGGTACCAGTACTACTTCGCTACCGAACGCGGCGCGATGGGGCTGCACCTGTACCGGCGGGAGCTCGGCGAGTTCATCTGGAACTTCAACTCGCCCACATGGAAGTACAGCGCCGCCACGTACGCGCGTACTGCGGCGGCGTTCGACAACCCCGACTACGAGGCGATTGTGATCGGCAACTACCGCTGGCGTCAGAGCCTGATCCCGACGGAGCCCGAGTACGCCGACCTGGAGAAGAAGCTGCAGAACGCTCCGAAGATCGGCGTACCGACGATCACCATCGACGGCAAGGACGACCCGTTCACACCGGACGGCAACGGCCGCTCGTACCGCGACCACTTCACCGGCCGGTACCAGCACCGCACCTTCGGCGTCGGGCACAACGTGCCGCAGGAAGCACCACGCGACTTCGCCCAAGCCGTGGTCGACGCCGACCGGCTCTAACAGACACCAGGCTGTTACGAGCTCAGGTAGGTGTTGATTTCGGGGTAAAGGTCAGCGAGCGGTTGGTGCATGTTGAGTTGGAGGTAGCCGTTCGGGGGCCGTTGGATGCGGGTGGCCGACTCGCGGAAGAAGGCCTCGCCGTCCGAGGGTGCGCCGGCAGCGTCGGGTGGTGGGACGTTCACCGCGGGGCGGTGGGTTCGTAGTCGCGGCCGCGCTCTGAGCCGCTCGTCGAGGAGCTTCAGGTCATCGATCTGGCATTCGATGTAGCGGTACGGTGCGTTGTGCCGGCTCGCGATCTCCATGCCCTCGGCGAGGATTCGTGGCCAGAAGCACGGGCTGTCCATCACCACCGAATGACCTTGGGCGAGCAGATGGCCGGCTTGGGCGTACATCACCTCGTACGCAGCCTTCGTACTGTCCGCGAGGTCGAACCCGGCGTCGAGCACGGCGGTCTTGAGTACGTCGTAGTCAACGGCCACGGCACCGAACGTGCTGACGACATGGGCGGCGACGGTCGACTTCCCGGCACCGGGTACGCCTGACATCTGCAGCAGGAACATCGCTGGGGAGCCTCCGATCGTTGCTGCGTCCCTTGTACCATGACAGCGATGACCTCCCCCTCCCGTGATCACACCGAGAACGCCAGGTTCGTGGCCTGGGGCAACGAACTGCGCGCCGTCCACGAACGTCTGCGCGAGGCACTCCGGGTGACGCGGTCTGCTGGAGCATCGGGCGGTACGCCGGCCCGCGATCTGCTGCTCTTGTGTCACGGCTTCTGCAACGCACTGACCGGACACCATCAGGGCGAGGATCGAGAACTGTTCCCGGCCATCGCCGCAGCGCACCCGGAGCTGCGCGAGACGCTGCGCAAGCTGGAACAGGACCACGCCCTGATCGCCGAACTCGTGACAAGCCTGGAGGCGGCGACCGAACGCGCGGCCCCACAGGCCGAGCTCGACCGGCACCTCGATGGGCTGGCGGCGATCATGGAGTCGCACTTCCAGTATGAGGAACGCCAACTGCTGACCATCCTCGACACCCTCACCCTGGACGCCGACCCACAACAGGTCCTCGGCCCGCTTTGACGATCCAACCGGGCTGCGGCACCGAACCGGAGGATGAATGAAGCCGTTGAGCGGTACCGCTGCCGGCGTCCCGTACACGGCGTTGCCCCCGAGCGGCGGACACGGCACTTCGGCGCCACTGATTGTCACCTGGCACATGCTCGATGCTCCTCGGACCGATGCCGCGTTTGCCGCCGCGCTGCCGCTGGACGGTGTGCCCGCCTGGCGCGTTCACCTCGGGATGCCGATGTGTGGAGCACGGATGGTCGACGGCCGGGTCGACGCGGCGATCGAGCTGATCCGTCGCGACCCGCTGCTGGCCTATGCCGCGCCGTTCGTCCGTCAGGCGGCGGGCGAGTTCCCCGCGACGCTGGACGCCGTACGCGAGCAGTTGCCGGTCGACGACGGTCCGATCGGCATTCTCGGCGCGTCACTCGGCGCCGGCGTCGCGCTCGAGGTGCTGGCGAGCCACGAGTTCACGCTCGGGGCTGTCGCCCTCGTCAATCCTGCGATCCGGGCGCGGTCGACGGTTGGCGTGATCGAAGCGCAGCTCGGGCAGCCGTACCGGTGGACTGATGAGGCCCGTGCGACAGCGGAGGAGCTGGACTTCGTGCGGCGTGCCGGTGAGGTTGCGCAGCAGGTGCCGCTGCTCGTTGTGAGCGGCGAGCAGGACCATGCGACGTTCCGCAACGACGCTGACGAGTTCGTCGCCGCGCTGCGGCACCAGTACGAGCGGCCTGATGACGTCGAGACCGCAATCGTGCCTGGTCTGGCGCACAGTCTGGCCGACGAGCCCGGCTTGGAGCCTGCGCCGCAACTCCCCCGGGCCGCGCTGGTCGACGAGGTACTGACGTCGTGGTTCGATCGACAATTCACGGGGCCCAACGCCTGAGTGCCCAGCCATCGGTACTGTGTGGCGGTCCATGGAAGGGGCGATGGTGCACGTTGTTGTGGGTGCTGGTGCTGTTGGGGGTGCTGTTGCCCGCCTGCTGTTGGCGAGAGGTGAGCAGGTCCGTGTCATTACCCGTTCGGGCAGTGGGCCGGACGGGGCGGAGCGGGTCGCGGCTGATGCCAAGAGCGGGTTGACGCAGTACGTCGAGGGGGCCAGCGCGATCTATTCGTGTGCAGGCCCGGCGTACGACAAGTGGACCGCGGAGTGGCCGCCTCTCAACGCTGCGTTGATCGCAGCGGCCGAGGCGTCCGGGGCGGTGCTGGTCAGTACCGGGAACCTGTACGGGTACGGACCGGTCGACGGGCCGATGACAGAGGACCTCCCGCTGCAGCCGCACACGGTGAAGGGGCGGGTACGGGCGCAGCTCTGGAACGATGCGCTCGAGGCCCACGAGGCCGGGCGGATCAGGACGGCCGAGGTACGCGGCTCCGACTACCTGGGCGCCGGCGCGGTGTCACCGTTCAGCGTGACCGTACTGCCGAAGGTGATCGCCGGGAAGCGCGGCGTGATGCCCGGCGACCTCGACGCGCCGCACAGCTGGACGTACACCGGCGACGTCGCGCGGACGCTCATCGCGGTCGCCGACGACGAGAACGCGTGGGGCCGGGCGTGGCACGCGCCAACGCCGGCGCCGCTCTCGGTACGGGAGTTGGCACAGCGCGCCGCCGTACTGGCAGGTGCGCCCGCGGCCCGCGTTGGCTCGATGCCTACCGTGGTACTACGGCTCGCGGGGCTGGCCGACGCGGCCGCACGGGAGATGGTGGAGATGCAGTACCAGTGGCAACGGCCGTTCGTGGTCGACTCGACCGCGGCGACGGTTGCCTTTGGTGTCGAAGCGACGGCGACCGACGACGCGCTCCGGGAGATGATCGGGAAGGGCAGGGATGAGTCCTAGCAGGAAGGGCCGGGGGTTGCGCCGGCTCATCGTGACGCTTGTGGTGCTGGCGATCCTGCTGATCGTCGTCGACCGCGCCGCGGCGTACGTCGCCGAGAATCAGCTCGCGTCGATGGCCGAGAAGGAGGCCAGACAGTACGACGTCCGCTCGGCCGGGACGTCGGTGAAGATCGGCGGGTTCGGGTTCCTGCCGCAGCTGGCCAAGGAGGACTTCTCGAAGGTCACGCTGACGATGGAGAGGCCGACGTTCTCCCGCGTGCCGGGTGAAGACCTCAAGGTCGAGCTGCACGACGTGCACGTACCGCGGTCGCTGATCACCGAGCAGTCCGGTGCGGTGCAGGTGGGGTCGACCGACATGCGCCTGCAACTGTCGCCGCGCGAGCTCGGCCGGCTGGCGGTGAAGAGCACCGGGCTCGACGGGCTGTCGATGTCCGTGGTCGACGGCAAGCTGCACGCGAAGCTGACGCTGCGCGGGATCGACCTCGACGTACCGCTGGTGCCGCAGGTCCAGGGCGACAAGATCGCGCTGCAGGTCGGGCAGCTGTCCGACTCGGTGCCGCAGGCCGTCCAGACCGCGATGCGCAGCGAACTCGCCCGCGGCATCACGATCCCCGAGCTGCCGTTCGGCGCCCAGCTCACCGGGATCTCCGTCGAGGACAACTCGGCGATCCTGACCGCGACCGTGAAGGACCTGAAGTTCAGCAAGTGAGTCCCTTGGGTTGCGATGGTTCGCGATATATCGTCGAACTATCGCAATCACTTTTCAGGGACGGGTGGTCGAGATGACCGGATCGGCGTACGCCGCGGGCTTTCCGTGGCAGGACTTCGTGCGGCAGTTCGAGCGGCAGTTCGGGCGCGGCTGCCCGAGCTTCGACGAGATCAAGGACGAGCTGCGCGCGGCGATGACTGGCCGCCGCGCGACCCGCGGGCACCAGCAGCAGCACTTCGGGCCGCAGTGGGGGATGTTCGGCGGCGGGCAGATGTTCGGGCCGCCGTGGGGACCGCCGCCGCGGTGGCGCGGCCCGAAGGCGCGGCGTGGCGACGTACGGGCGGCGATCCTGGCCGTGCTCGCGGAGCAGCCGATGAACGGGTACGGGATCATCCAGGAGATCGCCGAGCGCAGTGGCGGCGTGTGGAAGCCGAGCCCCGGCTCGATCTACCCGACGCTGCAGCAGCTCGAGGACGAGGGGCTGGTGACGGCGGACGCGGAGGTCGGGCGGCGGACGTTCCAGCTGACCGACGAGGGCCGGACGTACGTTGCCGAGCACCAGGACGAGGTGTCCGCGCCGTGGGAGGCGATGGGCGCCCCGGCCGCCGGCGACGACGAGAACGGGTTCAAGCCGCTGTTCGGGCAGGTCGCGACGGCGATGTGGCAGATCCTCGCAAGCGGTACGCCGGAGCAGCAGGCACGGGCGCGCGACGCAGTCGCCGACCTGCGCCGCAAGCTGTACGGGATCCTCGCCGAGGAGGACGACGGTACCGAGCAGGACCGTTCATGAGTTCGCAGGACCGGGACCGCCGTCGCGGCGGTCCCGCCGGGCGCCGCCGGCGCGACTGGCAGGGCTGGAACGGACCCGGGTGGAGCGGCCCCGGCTGGAACGGCCCGGGTTCGAACGGAGACGACTGGAACGGCGACCGGCGGCAGCGCAGTTGGGGCGGCGACTGGCACGCCCGCGGCTGGAGCGGCGACTGGCGGGCGGCCGCCTGGAGCGACGACGACCCAACCGCAAACATCCCCCAAGACAGCCCGTGGGACGGCCAACGCCAGGACGCGCGGGGCGTGGGGCAGAGCGGACGTGGAGCAGGGGGTGGTGGCGTGCCGGCGAAACGAGTGCGGATCGGGGACGCCGAGCGGGACCAGGCGGTGTCGTTGCTGAGCGACCACTTCGTCGCCGGCCGGTTGACGCAGGCCGAGTTCGAGGAACGCAGCGAGCAGGCGACCCGGGCGCGGTACTCCGACGAGCTCGAGCCGCTGTTCGACGAGCTGCCCAGGTCCAGAGAGCTGCAACCGCTGCAGGGCGGCCCCGGCAACCTTCGCCGGCGGCCCGGACCACCACCGGCGTTCTTGATGATCGCGCCGTTCTTGATGATCGCCCTGGTGATCAGCTCGGTCGCGCTGGCCGCACCGTGGCTGCTGTGGGGCATGTTCTGGCTCGTGATGATCAGCGGCATCACCCGGCGCCGCTGGCACCACCACTAAACCTGCCTACCGCCGCTGACGGGCTCGCGGGATCTCCTCCGCGAACTCGACGACGAACCCGTCCGGGTCTGCGATGTGGACCGTCCGGTGTCCCCACGGACGGTCCACCGGCCCGCTCAGCACCGGTACGCCGGCCGCGGCGAAGCGCTCTGCATACGTATTCACATCGTCGACGATCACCACCACCTCCCCACCCGCGCCCGGCGTCACCGCCCGCCCGGTCAACCACTCCGCGCGCCGCCGCTCGTACAGCGCGAACCGCACCCGCCCGGCGTCGAACTCCGCATACCCCGCATCCGTGAACTTGTACGCCAGCCCCACCACATCCCGGTAAAACCCCACCGACACATCCAGATCCCCTACATACAAGATCACGTACCCAATCTCCATACCCGGCATTGTCCGTGCAGGTGCGTACTGTCGCGTTCATGTACGAGGGTGTCTTGATTCTGGAGAGTCTCAAGGTAGGAACGACGTTGGCCGGCGTTCCGCTTGTCGTGCGGAACGT
>DASSDE010000134.1:0-2819 GCA_035697365.1 Kribbella sp.
CTCACCTGGCACGCCCGCACGCTGATGCTCGGGACCACGCGCAACTGGGCGAAGTCGGTCGTGAACTGGAACATCGCGCTCGACTCCACCGGCGGCCCGCATCTCGGCGGCTGCGACACGTGCACCGGCCTGGTCACGTTGCAGCCGGACGGATCGGTCTCCACGGACGCGGAGTACTACACGATCGGCCACCTGTCGAAGTTCGTGAAGCCGGGCGCGGTGCGGATCGGGAGTACGTCGTACGGGACGACCGGATGGAACGGGCAGCTGATGTCCGCCGCGTTCCGCAACACGGACGGTACGACAGCGCTCGTCGTGCACAACGAGAACGACGACCCGCGATCGTTCGCGGTGGCGGTCGGCGATCGGACGTTCGAGTACGAGCTGCCCGGCGGCGCGATCGCGACGTACACCTGGGGGCGCCAGAACGCGAACGTACCGCAGCAGCTGACGGCACGAGCCGCGACCACGAGCGTTAACGGCGCCGACGCCGGGATGCTGATCGATGCAGACGGATCGACCCTGTGGCAGAGCAAGGAGGCGCAGGCACCGGGTCAGTGGGTGCAGGTCGATCTCGGCAAGGGGCAGACGTTCCGCGAGGTCGCGGTGGACAGTGGCGGGAACCTCGGCGACTACGCGCACGGGTACGAAGTTGCTGTTAGCAACGACGGGAGCCGCTGGAAGACCGTCGCGTCGGGCGTGTCCACGGGACAGCTCAGCACGATCTCGGTGCGGCCGACGCATGCCCGCTTCATCCGGGTCACGCAGACCGGTAGCGCGGCGAACTGGTGGAGCCTGGCAGATCTGCGCGTCTACCGCTGAGCCTCGATCCAGCATGCGACCGCGGCCGCCTGCTCGTTGCTCGACGCAATGATCTGGAGACCGACGGGGAGGCCGTCAGCCGGGATCGGCAGGCTGACGGCCGCGTGCCGGGTGAGGTTCGCCAGGCGGGTGTTGTTGAGCAGTTGCTTGCGTACCTCGAGGCCGCCGTCGGCGGTGTCCGCGGCCGAGATGAGCGGGGCTGTGGTGAGAACCGTTGGCGTGACCACCGCATCTACCTGGCGGAGCAGTTCGTCGAGTTCCTCGGTGATGCGGTGCGCGTCTTCCTTGGCCTGCTGATGATCGGCCTCCGTGACCCGCGCTGCCTCGCGCAGCCGTTGCTGGACGTCGGGCTGGTAGCGCTTGTGCGATCGGTCGCGGTGGTTGGCCGCTGCTTCGGGACCTTGCAGGTTGGCGGCGGTGGTGAAGCTGTGCGTCCAGTCCGGGAGTTGTACGTCGACCGGGTCGAGCTGCTCCAGTGCGGCCAGCCAGGCGCTGCGTACCTCGGGAGTGAGTTGGAGGTACTCCGGGTTCGTGACCACGCCGAGGCGGGGCGCATCGAGCACGGTGGTCGTGGACTGGGCCGTCAGTGCCTGTAGGGCGTAGGCAGCGTCGGCGGCGGTTCGGGTCAGGACGCCTAGGTGGTCGAGGCTTTGGGAGAGCGGGAACACGCGGTCGGTCGGCAGAGTGCCGTACGACGGCTTGAAGCCGACGACCCCGCACAGCGCGGCCGGGATCCGGACCGAGCCCGCGGTATCGGTCCCGATCGCCAGCGGGACCACGCCGGCTGCGACCGCAGCTGCCGATCCCGAGCTCGACCCGCCGGTCATCCGCGCCGGGTCGTGCGGGTTCCGGCACGGGCCGACGCGGTTCGACGTACCCGTGCAGCCGTACGCGAACTCGTGCGTATGCGCGAGCCCGATCACGATCGCCCCGGCGGCGCGCAACCGGCGTACGACGTCCGCATCCTGCTGCGCGATCTCCTCCATCGAGGCGGACCCGCAGCGGTGCGGCAGGCCCTCGACCTCGATGATCTCCTTCACCAGCACCGGCACGCCGGCGAGTGCACCGCGCCGGTCGTGCGCGGCCGCGGCCTTGCGGGCACCGTCCACATCCAGGTGCACGACAGCGTTCAGCTCGGCGATATCCGCGGCCCGCGACAGCGCGTCCGCAACCAGCACCACAGGATCCAGAGCACCGGCCCGGACGCCCGCAGCGATCTCCTCCAACGACTTCACCGGCTCATCACATCACAGGTTTACGGCAGGAGATCCACGGTTCTCTGCTAGTTCGGGAGGTCGAGGACGAGGGCGTTGCCGTCGCGATGGAAGCCGAGGGTTTTCAGGTACGGGGTGGAGTCGCGCATCCCTGGTGGTGCGATGACCTGGCGGAACCCCTGCTCGGTGAACACGTCGCTGCGCCGGTACACGAACTCGCCGGGGGTGAAGTCGCGGTACTTCGGCACCACGTAGTCGAGGTCGATCTGCGCACGTCCGGCGCCGGCGTCATGGGCGAGGACCACGCCGACCGTACGGTCACCGTGCTGGACCAGGAACGCGTACGGACTGACGCCCGCCGTGAACTCCGGGTTGAACCGGCTGATGTCCTTGCGATGCCGATTGAGAATGAACCCCAGGTACGCATCGCCGTCGTGCACCTGGAGCACCTGGTACTCCGCCTCGTCGTGCCGGTGCCGCAGCAGCCGCCACAGATGCACAACGTTGATGACGGCAAGCACCGCGTTCATCCCCACCATCGGCCAGACGCCGACCATCGCGTTGAACGCCACCAGAATCACGCAACCGACCAGGTTCAGCAGCCGCAGCCGCAAAATCCGGGTCTGCACCAACGACCAGACAACCAGCGCCGACCCACCCCACCCGACAACACTCCAAACATCCACAGCGCGAGAGTAGAGCCTGTGGGCGAGTTCGGCGTGACGTCAGCGCTCGGACCACCAGTGCAGGAGCTGCTCGCGGGCGCGATCCTCGCCGAGGGGG
>DASSDE010000135.1:0-9254 GCA_035697365.1 Kribbella sp.
CGCCTGTTCCGCAAGGCGATCAGCGAGTTCGCGCTGACCCGGACGGTCTGCCCGGGGCTGCTGGCTGTCGCGCCGGGGCATCGGATGCAGGAGATCGCCGACTTCTCGCTGCAGTGGCCGCTGCAACTGCTGACCTACTACCGCTACACCGGTGACCTCGACTTCCTGGGTGAGATGGTCGAGATCGCGGACGGCATCCTCGACCACTTCCGGACCTTCGCGCGCGCCGACGGCCTGCTGAGCGATGTCGTCGACAAGTGGAACCTTGTCGACTGGCCCGAGGGTATGCGGGACGGGTACGACTTCCCGCTCGGCCAACCGGTCGGCCCGGGCTGCCACAACGTGGTGAATGCCTTCTACTACGGATGTGTGGACGCGGTTCAGCAGATCAAGGACATCCTCGGCATCCCGTACCGCGACGAACTCCCACGGTTGCGCGACGCCTTCCTGCGCACGTTTCTCGGAGCGGGCGAGCTGTTCACCGACGCCGAGCTGTCCAGCCACAGCTCACTGCACGCGAACATCCTCCCGCTGTACTTCGCACTCGCGCCGGATCCCGTCGTACCGCGGATCGTCTCGATGATCCGCGAGCGCCGCCTGAACTGCGGGACGTACTTCTCGTACTTCCTGCTGAACGCGCTGACCGCGCACGGCGAGGCGGCGCTGGCGTACGAGCTGATCGGGGGCGACGACCCGAACTCGTGGTCGACCATGCTGAAGGAGGGGGCGACCGCCTGCTGCGAGGTGTGGAGCAAGGACCAGAAGTGGAACACCAGCCTCTGCCACGGCTGGGCGAGCGCACCGATCCCCGTTCTGATCGAGGGAATCGTCGGCCTCCACCCGGAGAAACCCGGCTGGACAGAGATCCGCTTCGCCCCGCAGATCCCGCAGGGCATGGCACCCTTCCAGCTGACCGTCCCGACCCCGGCCGGCCCGATAAAGGTCCAGTACGACGGACACCGCGCCGCACTCACCGCACCACCCGGTGTGATCGTGCACTAGGGCGAGCGACGTACCCGATGGTCCGCGGCCGTCATCAACGTGGCCATTGCAGCAGCCGCCGCATCCGGATCGCCCTTCTGGATCGCCTCGAAGACCGCGTCGTGCTCGCCGAGCGTCGCCTCGATCGTGCCCGGCACCCGCAGCGTCCGCTCGAACCAGTCGGCGAGCAGCGACTGCAGACTCTTGAGCAAGCTCTCCAGGACGACGTTGCGGGCAATCGTCGCGATCTCCAGGTGGAACGCGACATCCGCCTGCACGAACGCGTCGATATCGTTGCCCGCAGCATGCATCTGCTCGACGTGCCCGCGCAGCCGCCCGATCTGTTCGGAGTCGGCGCGCGCGGTCGCCAACCGGGCGGCCAGCAGCTCGAGCTCCTCGCGTACCTCGACCAGGTCGCCGATCTCGGGCTCGCCGAGAGCGAGGCTCCACTGCAGCGTCTGCGCCAACAGCTGGGTGCTGTCTGCCCGCAGGTAGGACCCGGACCCCGGTCGCACCTCGACCAGGCCGACCAGCTCGAGCGCGGCGATCGCCTCCCGCAGCGTGGAGCGCCCCACCCCGAGCATCTGCGCCAGGTCCCGCTCCGAAGGCAGTCGCGCGCCGACCGGCACCTGGTCCGCGCCGAGTTGCTCGAGCAGTTGCCGCGCCACCAGGCTCGCGGCCGACAGCCGCTCGACCGGGCGGAAGCGGGTCCGCACGAACGGCGTACCCCCGGCGTCGGTCACGATCGGCCCCCTACTTCGTGCTCGGTTCCAGGCGGAGCATGCGCGTGACCACCCGGTCGAGCTCGGCATCGTCGAAGATGCGCTTCCAGTCGTCCTTGATGATCGTCTCGTGGCCGTAGGCTATCGCGATCTCGCACGCCTCCGAGAACGGGTTGGACCCGCGCAGGGCGTTGGTCAACGCGATCTGGATGTGACCGTGGAGGATCGCCCGAGCGGCCGCTTCGGGCACGCCGACCGTGTGCACGGTCTCGTGCAGAGCCTCCTTCAGCAACGTGCCGACCATGCAGGCGACGGTCTCGACGAGCGTCGGCTCCAGTACGGCAAGTTGCTTCACCGTCACCCAGTGGACGTCCAGGACCGGTCCGTAGATGACGCGTACGACGGCCTCCACCCGAGACTGTTCGGCCGGATCGTCGACGGCCGCGACGACGTCCTGCGGAGCGCTGACGCCGCCGAACGTGTCGGCCCATTCCGCTGACGTCGTGCGCTCGAGGAACACGGACGGGTGACACGGATGCGCGACCGCCTGCGCGACGCCGTCACGGGTCGCCAGCAGGCCGGCGTACGCCGCGGCCGGGTCCAGCGTGAGCAGGACCGCGCCGTCCTTCAGCAGCGGGACGATCTCGTACGAGACCGGGCCCAGCACGGTGTCGGGCGTCGCGAGGACGACGACGTCCGCCTCCCGGACTGCGTCGGCCGTCGGGGTCACCGTGCGACCGGCCGCGCGGACCCGTTCGGTGCCGGGTCCGGACGCCTCGCAGTACAGCGCGCGGAACTGGGAGCGGGCGAGGTTGGCGGAGACGCGCAGGCCCATCTTGCCGCCCGCGCCGACAACGACGACCGTCTCCTGGCTCGTGCTCATGTGCGCTCCTCGGCTGGGTCGGGGGACAAGGGCTCGCGGCCAACCGTAGGCAGCTCGGAAACGACTGGTCAACTGGTTGACCAATTCTTGTGAAACGTGTCAATGTGCGGGCATGACCACTCCGTCCAGGCCTGCGTTCGAGCATCATCGCGTCGCTCTCGGCATCGGTACGCCGACTCCGCGACTGACCTGGCAGACCGTCTGCCCGGAGTCCTGCACCGAGGCAGAACCAGGCTGGCGCCAGGCGGCGTACGAGGTCGAAATCGTGCGTGCCGGCGGGGTGGAGAGCCGCTCGGTGGTCGAGTCCGCGGAGAGTGTCCTCGTACCGTGGCCGGCCGCGCCGCTGCGGTCCCGCGAGCGGGCCGAGGTCCGGGTCCGCGTCCGTGGCGAGGACGGGGAATGGTCCGGTTGGAGTGACCCGGGCGTGGCCGAAACCGGACTTCTCGCTCCGGCCGACTGGACCGCGGTGCCGGTCGGCGCCGGCTGGCCGGAGGACCCGGAGTCGGACCGTCGGCCCGCGCTGGTGCGGCACGAGTTCGAGCTCCGCGGCCCGGTGAGCCGAGCACGTCTGTACGCCAGTGCCCACGGCCTGTACGAGGCGGAGCTGAACGGCCAACGGGTCGGCGACGACACGATGTCGCCCGGCTGGACCGTCTACGGCGAGCGGTTGCGTTACTACACCTACGACGTCACGTCCCTCGTCCGGCCGGGCGCCAACGTGCTCGGTGCCTGGCTCGCCGACGGCTGGTACCGCGGCCGCCTCGGCTGGAACGGAGGCTTCCGCAACCTCTACGGCAGCGACCAGTCGTTCATCGGTCAGCTCGAGGTGGAGTACGCCGACGGATCGTCCGAGATCGTTGCCACCGGCCCCGACTGGCAGGCGGCGCCGAGCCCGATCCTGTGCACCGGCAACTACGACGGCGAGACCTACGACGCCCGCGAGGAGCAGCCGGGCTGGTCAACGCCCGGCTTCGACGCGAGCGAGTGGACCGCCGTCGCCGTCCACGAGCGCGACGCCGCAACGCTGGTCGCGCCCGACGGACCGCCGGTGCGCTGCACGCAAGACGTCACGCCGATCGCCGTCCTGCGGACTCCGAGCGGACGCATCGTGCTCGACCTCGGGCAGAACCTGGTCGGACGACTGCGGATCCGCGTCCGCGGCGAGCGCGGGACCACCGTGACGATCCGTACCTCCGAGGTCCTGCAGGACGGCGAGATCTATCAGCGTCCGTTGCGCACGGCGAAGTCGACGGACACGTACATCCTCAACGGCGACAGCGTCGAGGAGTGGGAGCCGCGCTTCACGGTCCACGGCTTCCGGTACGCCGAGGTCGACGGCTGGCCAGGTGATCTCGAAGCGGCCGTCGCCGCGGGCGATGTGGTCGCGCGGGTGCTGCACACCGACCTGGAACGCACCGGCTGGTTCGAGTGCTCGGACCCGTTGGTGAACAAGCTGCACGAGAACGTCGTGTGGAGCATGCGCGGCAACTTCCTCGACATCCCGACCGACTGCCCGCAGCGGGACGAGCGGGTCGGCTGGACCGGCGACATCCAGGTCTTCGCGCCGACGGCGTCCTATCTGTACGACGTGAGCGGGATGCTCTCCGGCTGGTTGCAGGACGTCGCCGTCGAGCAGCTGCCCGACGGATGCATCCCTTGGTACGTCCCGGTGATCCCCGCGCACGACATGTGGACACCGATCCGGCCGGGCGCACTGTGGGGCGACGTCGCGGTGCTGACGCCCTGGGTGTTGTACGAGCGGTACGGCGACGTGGACGTACTGCGCGCGCAGTACGACAGCGCCAAGGCCTGGGTCGAGCTGATGGACCGGCTCGCCGGCCCGGATCACCTGTGGAACGAAGGTTTCCAGCTCGGTGACTGGCTCGACCCGGCCGCGCCACCGGACGATCCTGCCGACGCCCGCACCGATCGCTACCTGGTCGCGACGGCCTACTTCGCCCACTCCGCGGAGCATCTGGCGAAGACCGCGCACGTGCTCGGTCGCGCTGACGACGCGAAACGCTTCGGCGAGTTGGCTGCGCTGGTGCGTGCGGCCTTCTGCGCGGAATACGTCGGCGCGGACGGCCGGATGACGAGTGACGCGCAGACGGCGTACGCCCTCGCTCTGGAGTTCGAACTGATCGAGAACGTCGAGCAGCGGACCGCGGCCGGGAATCGCCTCGCCGAACTCGTGGCCGAGGACGGCAACCTGATCGCCACCGGGTTCGCTGGGACGCCGATCATCTGCGACGCGCTCACCCGCGCCGGCGCGGTGGATTCCGCGTACGACGTACTGCTCCAGAGGGACTGTCCGTCCTGGCTGTACGCCGTCACGCAAGGCGCAACCACGATCTGGGAGCGCTGGGACAGCATGCGCCCGGACGGCACGGTGAATCCGGGCCGGATGACCTCGTTCAACCATTACGCACTGGGCGCGGTCGCGGACTGGATGCACCGGACAGTCGCCGGCCTGGCTCCGACAGCGCCCGGCTACCGGTCGATCAGGTTCCGCCCGCAGCCTGGCGGCGGCCTCACCTGGGCCCGCGCCGAACACGAGACGCCGTACGGGCGAGCCGCGATCTCCTGGTCGATCGAGGCCGGCGAGCTGCGCGTCGACGTCACCGTACCGACCGGCACCGACGCGGTCGTCGAGCTGCCGGGTCGCGATCCCGAGCAGGTCGGCAACGGCCGGCACAGCTTCGCAGTCCCTTACTCCGCCCCGTCGCAGCACTGAGAGGCCCCACCGTGCCCGAACCCGTCACAGCCGTCTACGAGATCGAAACCGCCGGGCCGCTCGAACGTGCCGCCGAGGTGATGGCGGGGGAGCAGTCCAGTGGCACGTTCCTGCGGGTCGCCCGGGAGACCGACGACCTACGGGCCCGGCACGGCGCGAGCGTCGTCGCGGTTGAGGAGCTGCCGGCGAGCGGCCGGCCGCCGCTGCCCGGCATGGTGGGCGATCCCGACGAGGTGCGTCGCGGCCGGGTGACGATCGAGTTCCCGCTGCTGAACTTCGGCCCGTCGATGCCCAACCTGATGGCCGCGGTGGCGGGCAACCTGTTCGAGCTCCGCGATGTCGGCGCGCTTCGTCTGGTCGACCTGGACCTGCCGATCGAGTTCGCCGAGCGCTACCCGGGGCCGCGGTTCGGCGTCGACGGCACCCGGCGGCTCCTGGACCGGCCGGACGGGCCGATGATCGGCACGATCGTGAAGCCGAGCATCGGACTGACCGGCGAGCAGTTGGCGCAGCTCGTCACCGAGCTCGGCGAGGCCGGGATCGACTTCATCAAGGACGACGAGCTGCAGGGCAACCCGCCCGGGCTGCCGCTGCGCGAGCGGGTCCAGGTGGTGATGGACGCGCTGAAGGCGGTCGCCGACCGGACCGGCCGGATGCCGATGTACGCCTTCAACATCACCGACGACATCGACCGATTGGCCGAGAACCACGACGTGGTGCTCGCCGCCGGCGGATCCTGCGTGATGGTCTGCGTGAACCTGGTCGGCCTGGCCGGGCTCGAGTACGTGAGCCGCCGGTCGCAGCTGCCCATCCACGGGCACCGGGCGATGTACGGCGCGCACGCGCGCTCGCCGCAGCTCGGCATCGACTTCCGTGTCTGGCAGAAGCTCGCGCGGCTGGCCGGCGCCGACCACGTCCACACCAACGGGTTCGCGAACAAGTTCTACGAGACCGACGACGAGGTGCTTGCCTCGATCAACGCCGTCCGTGAGCCGCTCCTCGGCGGCTACCAGGCGCTGCCGGTGCTGTCGTCCGCGCAGACGCCGGGGCTCGCTCCGCTGACGTACAAGCGTACGCAAACCACTGACCTGCTCGTGCTCGCGGGCGGCGGGATCCACGGTCACCCGGACGGATCCGCGAGCGGTGTCCTCGCCATGCGGCAGGCGTGGGACGCCACGCTGTCCGGAGAATCCCTCGACGACCGGGCCGCCAAGGTCCCGGCGCTGGCGACTGCTCTCGACACGTTCGGCAGATTCTGATGGTGTTCGCGGGGTTCTACGGCGACGACTTCACCGGATCCGTCGACGCGCTGCTGCAGTTCCGCCGCGCCGGCCTGTCCGGGGTACTCGTCACCGCACCACACCTCGCAGTCGATCAGGACGGCACCGATGTTGTCGGCATCGCCGGTACGGCGCGCTCGCTGCCGACCGATCAGATGGCGGCCGAGGTGCTGCCCGCACTCCAACGGCTGTGCGAGCTGGACGCTCGTATCATCCAGTACAAGGCCTGCTCGACCGCGGACTCGGCACCGCACACCGGCAGCATCGGGCGGGTCCTCGAGCTGGCCGTCGACCTCTTTCCCGGGCTGCCGGTGCCGATCGTGTTCGCGCAGCCCGACGCGGGTCGGTACACGCTCTTCAGTCACCACTTCGCGCGCGACGACGGCACGGTGTACCGCCTCGATCGCCAGCCGACGATGAGTCAGCACCCGGTGACGCCGGTGACGGAGTCCGACCTGCGACTGCACTTCGGCGCGCAGACGGAACTCGAACTCGGCGCCGTGCATTGGCCGGCCTACGGGGATCTCCCGGGGCTGCTCACGGATCAGACAGTCGCCGGCGTCGTCTGCGATGCCGCCAACGACCAGGACCTGGACCTGCTGGCGACCGCGATCCTGACCGGTGCAGGACAGCGGTTCGTCATAGGCTCCGGAGGAATCAGCGGCGCGCTCGGCCGCCAGGCACCCGTCGCGCACCGCCTGCCGCCGCTCACCACGACGATCGCACCAGCGGCCGGACAAACGCTCGTACTGAACGGGAGCCGTTCCCAACTGACCCGCCGCCAGCTCGACGCGGCGGCCGCGGCCGGCTGGCTCGTACTGGACCTGTTCGCGACCGACACCCCGGAGCGGGTCCGAACAGCGACCGGACCGGGCGTTGTCGTGGACTCGGTCGTCGGCGGCCGGAAGGTGCCGAGCGCAACCATCGAGGAGGCGCTGGCCGCGATCGGTGACAGCTGCCTGCGGAGCGATCCGAGGCTTCGGCTGGTGCTGTCCGGCGGCGACACGTCCGGCAACGTACTGCGGCGGCTCGGTGTCGACCAGCTCCGGATCGCCGCCCGGCCCTGGGGCAACGTCGCCCTCTGCCATGCGAGTGGCGCGGCCCTGCCACAGGTCGAAATCGTGCTCAAGGGCGGGCAGATGGGGCACGTATCGCTCTTCGACGACATCCGTACCGGGCAACCGCTGCCGGTGGATCCCTGGAGGCTCACTTGCTGACCGACACCAGTTCCAGTCCGTACGCCCGACTGACCTCACTGCCCTCGAACGCCGTGACGCTCGACGGCGACGGCCCGCTGGCGCGACTGCACCGGCGCGCCCTGGACGTGACGATCCCGTCGATGGGCGCGATCATGTTCGACCCCGAGGTCGCGCATGCGTACGAGAACTTCCTGGTCGCCGCGGGGGAGGCGACCGGCGAGCACGACGGCCCGCCGTTCATGGACGGCGACCTGTACAAGTACCTCGAGGCGGCGACGGCGACGGTCGCCGAGAACGGGGACGCCGAACTGCGCGGCATCATCGACCGGTCAGCCGCGGCGATCGCCCGGGCGCAACGCGACGACGGCTACCTGCACACGAAGACACAGATCGCCCGCGGCCACGGCTCCGAGGTCGAGCCGCTCGCGGTCGGGACCGATTTCGAGACCTACAACTTCGGCCATCTGATGACGTTGGCGTGCATTCATTACCGGGTGACCGGCGAGCAGACACTGCTGGCGGTCGCGCGCCGGATCGCGGGCTACCTCGCCGTGCAGAGTGAACAGGGACCGGAGCGGCTGGCCGAGTGCAACGTCTGCCCGTCGCACTACATGGGAGTCGTCGAGCTGTACCGAGTGACCGGCGACAAGCAGTACCTCGAACTGGCCGGCAAGCTGCTCGAACTGCACGGCGGCAAGGGCGAAGCCGGCACCGACGACAACCAGGACGTGCTGCCGGTCCGCGATCAACGCCGTGCCGTCGGGCACTCGGTCCGCGCCAACTACCTGTACGCCGGGATGGCCGACTATGCCGTCGAGACCGGGGACGAGACGGTCGTCGCGGCGCTGGACAGCATCTGGGACGACCTGGTGTCGAGCAAGCTGTACGTCACCGGCGGGTGCGGCGCGCTGTACGACGGGGCGTCGCCGGACGCGGACCAGGACTACTACTCGATCACGAAGGTGCACCAGTCGTACGGACGCCCGTACCAGTTGCCGCAGACAACGGCGTACAACGAGTCGTGTGCGTCGCTCGGCCTGGTGTTCTGGGCCTGGCGGATGCTGGTGCGCACCGGCGACGCGCGGTACGCCGACGAGATCGAACGCGTGCTCTACAACGCGTTGCCCGCGATGATCGGCGACGACGGTGCGACGTACTTCTACGTCAATCCGCTCCGCCAGGTCCGCGGGTTGACGTACCCGCTGCGGCGGCCGGGCGACCCGAAGGACGTGGCACCACCGCCGTCCGAGGAGCGGCTGCGGCAGGAGTACATGCAGGCCTGCTTCTGTTGCCCGCCGAACATTGCCCGGGTCTCCGCCGAGCTGCCGTACTACGTCTACGGCCAGGGCGAGGACGAGCTGTGGATCCATCAGTACGCGGCGGGTGAAGTCAGTACGAGCTTCGCGGGCGTCCCGGTGACGGTACGGCAGGAGACGGACTTCCCGGTCACGGGTG
>DASSDE010000136.1:0-4941 GCA_035697365.1 Kribbella sp.
CCGGCCAGCGGCTTGCTGTCGCCGTACTGCGCGCGCATCGCCATCAGGCCGGGCATCTCGTGCTCGGCCAGCCGGATCTCCTTGCGCCCGAACTCGGCGAGCCCGAGGTCTGCCACCTTGTAGTCGAAGGTCATGCCGCTCCCCTGAAGACTGTGATTCTGACTGACCTGAGCCTAGAGGGCCGAGGCACGCGGTTTGATCGCTCCAGGCGCGATTTTGACACCGAAATGTCAAGATTGATGCTATGCGCATCACCGAGGCCGCTCGCCAGCTGGGTACCACTCCGCGCATGCTGCGCTACCGGGAGGCACTCGGGCTCCTGCCCCGCTCCAGATCCGGGCAGACCGCACAGCGTCAGTACGACGACCGGGACCTGGCCGCCGTCCGTCTGGCGCTCGATCTCGAACGCCGGTACGACGTGACGCCGGCCGCGCTCGCGTTCGCCCTGAGAGCGCTGGCCGAGCCGTCCGTGGCCGCCGACATCCGCAATCTCGGCTACCGCACCGGCCGCCTCAGCGCACCCCCCACCCAGGCCGAGATCGACCGCGAACGCGCCCTCCGCTGGCTCGGCCGCTCCGGCGTACTCCCCCCACGCCCCCGCTGACCCCCGCCCGCCCCATTTGCCTGGCAGGCCGGCGAAATTGGTGGGTCTGCCAGGCAAATGGCGGGTTAGTGCGAAGGCGCTTCGGGGACGGCGGGGCGTTCGTCGGTGATGTGGTTCTCGACGTAGACGTCGGGCTCGAGGTAGATGTGCACCGATATCGGCTCGGCCGCTCGGATCGCGCGTTCGGCGGCGTCGATGGTCTCCGCGACGACGGCCGCGTCGGTGGTCGCCTCGACGCCGAGCTTCGCGGCGACCAGCACCTCCTCCGGGCCCAGGTGCAGGGTCTTGATGTGGATCAGCCGCTGCACACCTGGGGTGTTCTCGATCGCGGCGACGATCCGCTGCTGCGCCTCGCGGGTCGCGGACTCGCCGAGCAGCAGCGACTTCATCTCGATCGCCAGGAAGACCGCGACGCAAACCAGCAGTGCGCCGATCGCCATCGAACCCAGGCCGTCGAACACACCGTTGCCGGTGGCAAGCGTCAGGATGACGCCGAGCAGCGCGAGCACCAGACCGGTGAGCGCCGCGAAGTCCTCGAGCAGGATGACCGGCAGCTCCGGGGCGCGCGCGTTCCGGATGAAGCGGACCCAGGTGACCTTGCCGCGCAGCTTGTTGGACTCGAGGATCGCGGTCCGGAACGAGAAGCTCTCCATCGTGATCGCGAGCACCAGCACCGCGATCGGGACCCACTTCCAGTTGTCGATCCCGTGCGGGTCGTGGACCTTGTGGTACCCCTCGTACAGCGCGAAGAGACCGCCGACGCTGAACAGTACGATCGACACGATGAACGAGTAGACGTACCGCTCCCGGCCGAACCCGAACTGGTGCAGGTCGTCGGCCGCCCGCTTGGCCCGCTTGCTGCCGACCAGCAGCAGCACCTGGTTGCCGCAGTCGGCGGTCGAGTGGATCGCCTCGGCCAGCATCGAGGCCGACTGGGTCAGCGCCCAGGCCGCGAACTTGGTGACCGCGATGCCTGCGTTCGCCAGCAAAGCAGCGACGACAGCCTTGTTACCGCCACCAGCCATGGTGTTCGAGTCCTCCGGAGAATCAGGAAGCGGACACGACGAACGCCGTGCCGGAACCACGCAGGGTACAGGGTCCTTCGGTTCCCGAGGCGAACGCGGACTGACCCGCGGACAGAGTCACCATGGTCACAGCGGACTCCTTGCTCGCGGCATCCACTGTCCCGTCCACACAGCAGACGATCCGTGGCCCGGCGCCTTCCACCGTCTGCTCGGCGCCGTCCAGGTCGATCCGGCGGACCGCGAAGTACGGGCAGCCGGTCTCGTACACGCCGTCCGCCGTCGCGGTCAGGACCGGGTCGGCCAGCGGCTCGAAGTCGACCACGGAGACCAGTTCCGGTACGTCGATGTGCTTGGCGGTCAGGCCGCCGCGCAGGACGTTGTCCGAGTTCGCCATCACTTCGAAGCCGAGGCCGCGCAGGTACGCGTGCACGTTGCCGGCCGGCAGGTACACCGCGTCGAACCGCTGCAGCCGGACGCGATTCAGCAACAGCGCAGCCAGTACGCCGGGATCGTCCTGGAAGTCCGCGCACAACTTCGACAGCGTCTCCCGCTCCAGCGCGTAGGCGTCCCCGGCGTACTGCGCGACGGCCTCACCGAGCGCGCCGACCAGCGGACGGATCGCGTCCCGGTCGCGGCTCATGAAGTCGGTGAACGCCTCCTGCAGCTTCCCGTTGCGCAGCAGGTCCGTCAGCTCACCGAACCCCGCAGGGGCCAGTGCATCCAGCAACGCGACCGTACGGTCGAGCGGCCGGAAACCGACCAGTGCGTCGAACGGCTCGAGCGCGATCAGGATCTCCGGCTTCGGCCAGGCGTCCTTGTAGTTCCGGTCGGCGGCATCCCGCGGAACGCCGGCCTCCTCGTCCCGCCGGTACCCGTCGATCGCCTGCGCCCGCGAGGGATGCGCCTGGATCGACAACGGCTGCGCGGCGGCGAGCAGCTTCGCGAGGAACGGGAAGCGGCCGTCGAACCGCTCGGCCGTCTCCACACCCAGCACCGCGTCGGCGTCGGCCGACACCGCGTCGTACAAGGTGTCGCCGGTGGGCAGTACAGACGGGGCGGACTCGTGCGCGCCCATCCAGAGCTCGGCCTGTGGGTTGCCGTCCGGCTGGACGCCGAGCAGCTCCGGGAGCGCGGTGTGCGAGCCCCACGCGTAGTCGCGGATCGTGTTCTGCAGCGGGACTACCACGCTGGGTCCTCCGAAGGGTTCCCCGGCTCGAGTAGGTCGTCCTCGGTCGCCGTACCGTACCGGCCGAGGCCGAGACCGAGGTACGCCGCGGCATACCGGCCGTGCTGGGTCAGAGCGGCGTACCGGGCGATGTCCGTGCCGTTGGCCTGCGTCACCGTGTAGACGCGAACGTCGTGGGCCTGTGCCTTGGCCTCCAGCTTGCGCCGGTGCTCGGCGACACCAGGGTCGTCGACGCCGTCGTCCAGCACGACCAACGCCGGACGGATCTCGGCGGGCTTGTCGAACGGGTCCGCGAACAGGTCCCGCGGTGGCTGGTTGAGCACCGGGAGCAGGTGCCCCGCGTCCGCAGCCAGGGCTGGGCGGCCGCTCGCCAGACGAAGCGCCTCGACCACGCGGCGAGCCGCTCGTGCTGCCAGTACGGAACCGCCCCAGACCAGCGGGAGCGCGTCGGCCAGCACCAGCGCAAGCTCCTTGGCCGGGTTGGACGCAACGTCCGTGTTCGGCGAGCACTCGATCGCCACGTCGTCCAGCATCGACGCGACGGACTTGTGATCCACCTCAGGCCCCAGATCCATCTGGTGCAGCGCCTGCAGCACCGCGACGGCGGATGCGAGTTGGTCATCCGACTGGGAAGGCAGCCGGATCGCATGCCGCAGCCCCGCGGACGCGATCGCCACAGGCGAGTCCTCCGGCGCCGCGACCATCAGCCCGCAACCCCGGCGTACTGCCTCACCTGCGGCCGAGACCGCGTCCGGGTCCTCGGTGGCACCGGCCAGGACGACGACCAGGTCCAGCGGGCCCGCCCAGCCGGGCAGGCCCGGACCGGGCCAGGCCAGGAACGGCACCGGACAGACCGGCTCCAGTACGGCGCGGACCAGGCGGGCGTCACGGCCGGCGGCGACCACTGCCCGCGGACGGAAGCCGTCCGAGGCCAGCCCGGACAGCACGTCCTCGGACGCCTCCAGCTCGGCGCGGACCCGCGCCCCGGCCATCGCCAGCCGGCGCAACAGGTGGTCCGCCGCCTCAAGTGCGGCCGGGTCGTCAAGCCGCGTGTCGTCGAAGGAACTCATCCACGTCCTCGCTTCGCTCCGGGCGCGGATGAGGCACAAGGGACGCTGTGCTCGATGATGAACTCGCTGCGCTCGTTCATCAGGATTCCGTCGACGCCGTTTCCCTGGTGTCCCGGGCCTCGTCGATCAGCAGCACCGGGATGTCGTCACGCACCGGGTACGCCAGCGCGCAGCCGGCGTTGGTGCAGATCAGCTCGCTCGCCTCGTCGTCCACGCGGAACTCCGAGCGGCACTTCGGGCAGACCAGGATGCTCAACAGATCCGGGTCCAGATTGACTGCCATTCAGTTCTCCCTACGCACCAGTGATCAGAGCCAGTACTTCGTCCCGGACGCGTTCCATGCCGGCCCGGTCCGCGGCCTCGACGTTCAGCCGCAGCAACGGCTCCGTGTTCGACGCACGGACGTTGAACCACCACTGTCCCGCCGACACGGTCAACCCGTCCAGGTGGTCGACGGTCACGCCGTTGACGCCAGAATACGTATCCTCGATCGCCGCGACCGTCGCCGCCTGGTCGTCGACGGTGTTGTTGATCTCGCCGGAGGCGACGTACCGCTCGTACACCGCGAACAGCTCGCTCGCCGGCTTGTCCTGCTCGCCGAGCGCGGCGAGCACGTGCAGCGCCGCCAGCATGCCGGTGTCGGCGCGCCAGAAGTCGCGGAAGTAGTAGTGCGCGGAGTGCTCGCCGCCGAACACCGCGTCGGTCTCGGCCATCTTCTGCTTGATGTTCGAGTGCCCGACCCGGGTGCGGACCGGCGTACCGCCGTGCTCGGTGATCAGCTCCGGCACCGCCTTGGAGGTGATCAGGTTGTGCAGGATCGTGGCGCCGGGGTGCTTGGCGAGCTCGCGGACGGCGACCGCACCGGTGATCGCGCTCGGCGAGATCGGGTCGCCCTGCTCGTCCACCACGAAACAGCGGTCGGCGTCGCCGTCGAACGCCAGCCCGAGGTCGGCGCCGGTCTCGCGGACCTTCGCCTGCAGGTCGACCAGATTCTTCGGGTCGAGGGGGTTCGCCTCGTGGTTCGGAAAGTTGCCGTCGAGCTCGAAGTACAGCGGG
>DASSDE010000137.1:0-2658 GCA_035697365.1 Kribbella sp.
GGATCGCCGACATCGCCCCAGTCCTTGGTGCCGATGACATGGTGAGAATCCAGCACAGCTGCCCAGAACGGCGCGATCTTGTCGTAGGCCGCTGTGTCCAGGCCGAGTTCGATGCGGGTGAGGCTGCGGCATTCGAGTTCCACACCAGCGGCAGCGGCGATCTCGGTGACCTGACGAGCCAGCATCACGTCGGTTTCGGTCACGCCGCCCCCATCACGGCTGGACAGCCGGACATCGACTTGAGAGCGCCGCAGGTCGAGCTCTGCATGATGACCGAGGGTTTCGGCGGCCTCGCCGATCGACCCCACGAGCCGGAGCCCTTGGGCGAAGCTCTCGGTATGGATCCGTGTCTCCAGGCCACCCTGCCCGAACGACAGGAGCACGGTCCAGCCGTCGAGTCCTTCTGCAGCGACCTGCTGCCCGGTCAGTACCTGTGTCGTCATGAATGGTCTCCCTCTCGCCGCCGCCATCTCCGGGCCGGATCGCTCGGACGTTCTGAGACCGTACGAAACAAAACCGGCCAGCCGTATGTCCTGTTTCTCTGCTAATTTGCCGATATGCGCGCGGAGCGTCTGGTGGCCATTGCGCTGCTGCTGCAAGCGCACCGGAGAATGACCGCGCCTGAGCTGGCGCGGCGCCTCGACGTTTCCGAGCGAACGATCCGCCGAGACCTGGAGGCCTTGCTGCTCTCCGGCCTGCCGCTGTACTCCGAACGCGGCCGCGGTGGGGGCTGGGCGTTGCTCGACGGTCCCGCGATCAACCTTTCGGCACTGACCGCGCAGGAGGCGCAGGCCCTGTTCTTGGTGACCGGGCCGGAACTGCTGGCCGGCCTCGGGCTGGAACAAGGCATCACCTCGGCGGTCCGAAAGCTGCTCGCAGCCCTTCCGGCAAATACTCGCGAACAGGCCGACCGGACTCGACAGGCCATTCACATCGACCCCACCCGGTGGGGGCGACCCGCGCAACCTGCGCCATCCACGCTCATGCCGTTGCGCGACGCCGTGATTGCCGGAGTCCAAGTAGACCTCACCTACGCCCCACCAGGAGCCGATGCCGCGGTGCACCGCATCCATCCGTACGGACTGGTCTCCAAGAGCTCTGTTTGGTACCTCGTCGCCGGCGGCGCGGCAGGCCTGCGAACCTTCCGCGTCTCCTGGACCACCAATGCCGACATCACCACCGAACCCGTCGAGCGCCCCGACGACTTCGACCTGATCCGGGCCTGGGAGGACGTCAACCGCCGCCACGTGCCCTGCTCGAGCAATCAGGTCGAAGTGGAGTTTCAGGTCCGCCCGGCAGACCTTGGCAGAGTCACGTTGGCGCTTTCGGAAGACACCCAGCTCCGGCCGATCGACAGCGGCACCGGAACGACACACCGGTTCAGAGCGACCTTCAGCTCGGTCCAAGAGGCGGCCTGTGAGTTGATCTACCTCGGCGAAGGCGTGCAGGTGCTCGAACCCGCGTCCGTACGCGCCGAACTGGTGCGAATCGGCCACCGGCTGATCGCGGCACATGCCCCGAAATGGTGACGGCCGACCAGCGACCGCACCATGCCGACCCGGCTCCGGGCCGGCGGACTCGCCTTCCACCATCTCAGCCTCACCTCCGCGCTATCGATGGCCCCACCTTAACCAGATTTTGCGTAATCGAACAAATGTTCTAATGTCGTCGCATGACAGCGGCGATCATCGACCCGAGGCCCGGCGTGCCGACGCCCAGTGGCGGTCGGCCGCGCCTACTGCCTTCCAGTCCGGACAGTAAGTACGACGACATGGTCGACTCCGGCCCCGTCGCCGCTGACCTGTCCCGCCATGACCGGTCGAACCCCGGCCTGTCCGACGCCGGCCTGTCCGGCCCTCACGGTTTCGCTCCTGCCTGGTTCTGCCCTGACGAGCCGTTCGATCCCGACCCGTTCGATCCGTACGACGATCCACCGCCGATGTCGCGGATCGACGCGCTGGAGTGGGAGCTGTGGGGCGCGATCGACCAGGACGAGGCCGAGCGCGAAATGCTGCGCCAAAAGGCGCCGCCTTGGGTCTTCCTGCCACCGGGCGCGGAACTCGCCGCAGCCCTGGAAACGGTCCGCCCGGAGTACGAATCACCGATCGCCACCATCGAGCTGATGAAAGCCGCACGCCGCCTGGAGTCCTGGGCCGCATCGCTCAAGGCCGACGCCATCGCCTCGTTCTGGCGTCAGCGGAAAGCGCAAGCTCTCGAACTGCCGCGCCCTGAGACCTTCGACTCCTCCGGCCGCCCCGTCGACCCCGAACGCTCCTGGACAGGAGAGATCGCTGCGGCTCTCCAACTCGCGCCGACGACGGCGGCAAAGCACATCGACACCGCCCTACACCTCACTGGCACCCTGACCAACACCCGCGCCGCCCTCCGCTGTGGTGCCCTGACGTGGTCCAAGGCCCTGTCCATCTCCGAAGCCACCCGCGAACTCCCCCGCGAAGCCGCCCAAGCCGTCGAATCCCACGTCCTGCGCCGCGCCCCCGGCCAAACCCACCGCAACCTGCGAGCCTCCCTACGCCGCCAGGTCGCCAAGCACACCTCACGCGACGCCAACGACCGCCACCGAGCCGCAGTCGCCGAACGGACCTGCAAAATCGTCCCCCTCCCCGATGGCATGGCCGGCCTCTGGGTAGTCCACACCGC
>DASSDE010000138.1:0-3338 GCA_035697365.1 Kribbella sp.
ACGTGCCGGCGGCAGGTGAACGTACCCCAGGCCATGTGCCGGCGCTCGTCGTCGCCGATCCGGCGAATCAGCTCCTGCATGCCGGGCAGGACGCCGCGGGTGGTGCAGAGCAGGTTCCACGCGTGGTACCCGGTGAGCGCCAGAGTCCCTTCCACCACGTGGTTGTAGGTCACCGAGGCCCGCACCTGGTTGGACGGCGACGGGTCGTCCGCGAGCGACTTCAGGGCCACCGGCAGGGCCTCGTAGAAGATCGCGCGGTAGCCCGGGTTGTTCTCGACGTACCGATGGAGGTCCTCGGTCACGCCGACCGCGTCCAGCCAGAGCCGGAACACCGCGGTGTGCTTGGCCTCCTCGAAACAGAACTGGGTCAGGTACATCTCGTCGCCGAAGCGGCCCTCGGCGGACATCGCCTGCAGGAACGGCTGCAGGTCCTCGGTCACCGCCTCCTCGCCCGCGATGAACTGGGAGCAGAGCATCAACGCGTTGTCCTTGTCGTTGGGACTCAGCTCCTGCCAGTCCTTCGCGTCCTGGCTGAAGTCGATGTCGCGCGGGTTCCAGAACTTGCGATTGCCCTTGTCGAACAGCCGCAGCGGCAACGCGTCCCAGTTGAAACCGCCGGCCTTCAGCGAGCTGAAGCCCTGCCTGTGCAGATCGTTCATACGTGCTGCCTCCTGGATTCGGTCAAGAAGGGCGAAAGAACGCGGGACAACTGCGCCGCCACCACCTCGGGGGGAGGGCCCGGGGTGACGATGTGGCTGATGACCATCCGCAAGGCGACGTCGACGCACGTGGTTGCGTCCGCCGCGGGAACCTCTGGCCAGTGCTCCCTGACATGGGCATCCAGCCGGAGATGCGCCAACTCCAGCACCCGCTGTCCCCGTGTGGTCAGCAGTTGACTGGCCTGATCGGATCCCGGCTGGCTCAATGCCGCCTTCACCAGCGGGGCCTCCAGGGCCAGCGTCAGCGCCCGTTCGACCGCGGTGCGCAAGCCGTCGATCGGGTCGGGTGCCTCGGCGAGCGCCACGTTGACCTCCAGCAGGAACCGCTCGGTCTCGCGGGCCGCGACGGCCTCCAGCAGGCGCCACTTGTCGCCGAACTCGTTGTAGACGGTCTGCCGGGAAACCCCGGTCCGACGAGCGACCTCCGCCATCCGGAGCCCGTCGTACCCACCTGTCTCGATGGCGTCCTGCGCTGCGTCCAGCAACTCGTCGCGCAAACGCCGCTTGGTCCGGTCGGCAAACGAGTCCATGCGGACGATGGTTTACAAAACTGCTGTGGCTGTCAAGGATTCGGACAATATTGGTCTGATTGTCAAAGAATGCCTGGCGGCTCAGGGACCCTTGTTAGGGTTGGGGACGTGTCAACTGCCGCTCTTGAACCCGCCCCCGATACCGCCGACGTACCGGAGCTGGTGGTCGGGTTCGACCTGGACATGACGCTGATCGATTCGCGGCCGGGGATCCAGGCGGTCTGGGACCTGCTGTCCGCCGAGACCGGCGTACCGATCGACTCCGACCTGGTGGTGAGCCGGCTCGGGCCGCCGCTGACCTGGGAGATGGCGAACTGGTTCCCGCCCGAGCAGGTCGACGCGATGGTCACGCGGTATCGCGAGCACTATCCGGCGCACGCGATCTCGGGCAGCCTGCCGCTGCCGGGTGTCGCCGAGGCGCTGGCCGCGATCCGCGCACTGCGCGGCCGGACGATGGTCGTCTCGGCGAAGTACACCCCCTCGGTCCGGCTGCACCTGGAGCACCTCGGCCTGGACGTCGACGAGCCCGTCGGTGACCTGCACGGGGCCGAGAAGGGCACGGCCCTGCGCGAGCATCACGCGACCATCTACGTCGGCGATCACACCGCCGACATCGACGGAGCGCATGCCGCGGGTGCGGTCGCGGTGTCGGTCGCGACCGGTCCGTTCACCGCGGACGAGCTGCGGGCGTACGGCGCCGACGTCGTGCTGAACGACCTGACCGAGTTCCCGGCCTGGCTCGAGGGGTACGTGCTCGAGCAGCGGCTCGAGGCGTTGATGCGCCGGCTGTCGTCGTACGACAAGATGGTCGTCGCGTTCAGCGGAGGTGCCGACTCGGCCTTCCTGCTCGCGGCCGCGGCCCGGGCGATCGGGCCTGCGAACGTGATCGCCGCGACCGCGGTGTCGCCCTCGCTGCCGGCGGCGGAGCTGGAGCCCGCGGCACGGTTCGCCGACAGCCTCGGCGTCCGGCATGTGACACCGCACACTCACGAGATGGACCGCGAGGGCTACCAGGCGAACTCGGGCGCCCGGTGCTACTTCTGCAAGGCCGAGCTGATCGAGACGCTGCAGCCGATCGCCGACGAGTTCGGCATCACCGCGATCGCCACCGGGACGAACGCCGACGACGCGATCGCCGGGTTCCGGCCGGGCATCCGCGCGGCCTTCGAGCGCGGCGCGCTGACCCCGCTGCGGGACGCGCGGCTGACCAAGGACGAGATCCGTACGGCCTCGCGCAGCTGGGGGCTCGAGACCTCCGACAAGCCGGCCGCGGCGTGCCTGTCCAGCCGGATCGCGTACGGCATCCGCATCACCCCGAACCTGCTCGCCCGGGTCGACCGCGCCGAGCAGACGGTGCGCGCGAAGCTGGCGTCGTACGGCGTCGAGAACGTCCGCGTCCGCGATCTGGGGGACAGCGCCTCGATCGAGATCGACGCCGCGCTGCTCGATCGCGTGGACCACCAGGAGCTGGTCGATGCGGTCGTCGCGGAGGGGTTCACGACCGCGCAGGTCGATCCGCGGGGATTCCGGTCCGGTTCGATGAACGAGCGGCTGCCGGAGCCCGAAAAGTATCGGAATCTTTGAGGAGTGCGGGGCGGCTGCCCGATCAGGTAGTTTCCCGGAGGCGCCGCCGCGCCGGTTCACGTACGCTGGTTTCGGTCGGGCCTGACAGGCCCGATCAGCTTCCGATTTTTTGACGACTGAAGAGGTTTCCCGTGCCCGTTGGCAAGGTGAAGTGGTATGACTCCGACAAGGGGTTCGGATTCCTCAGCAAGGAGGAGGGCGGGGACGTCTACGTCCGCGCCGAGGCCTTGCCGTCCGGCGTGACCAACCTGAAGCCGGGCCAGAAGGTCGAGTTCGGTGTCGTCGAGGGCCGCAAGGGCGAGCAGGCGCTGCAGGTCCGGCTCATCGACCCGCCGCCGTCGGTGGCGAAGGCGATGCGCCCGAAGCCCGAGGAGATGCAGGTCGTCATCGAGGACCTGATCAAGCTCCTGGACCGGGTCGGCGAGGGGTACCGGCACGGCCGGCACCCCGACAACAAGTCCGCCCGTCAGGTCGCCACCGTCCTCCGCGGCGTCGCGGACAAACT
>DASSDE010000139.1:0-4580 GCA_035697365.1 Kribbella sp.
AACCTGACGCTCCCGCACCGCTTCCACCATCCCGAGTACTACGTGCGCACGACCGCTTCCGGAGCGGAGCGGATCGACGTACCGACGCATGGCCGTGGGTACCACTACGAGGCAAGCGCAGTGATGCAGACGCTGCGCGCGGGGTTGCTCGAGGTTCCTGACCTCCCCCACGCCGCCACCCTCGAGATTCTCGATCTCCTCGACGAAACCCGGAGCCAGATCGGGGTCCGCTACCCCGGTGACGACGACGACCTGAGTGGATGACGCTGACCATGTCTACACAGCCGAACGGTAGGAGTTCCTTCGTAGTGGTGGCCAACCGGCTGCCGGTCGACCGGATCGAGATGCCCGACGGCAGTACGGCCTGGCGCCGCAGCCCGGGCGGACTCGTGACCGCGCTGGCGCCGGTGATGCAGCGCCACCACGGCGCCTGGATCGGCTGGACCGGCAGCGCCGACGAGAAGGTCGACCCGTTCGACAACGACGGCATGCACCTGGTCCCGGTGATGCTCAGCGCCGAGGACGTCCAGCTGTACTACGAGGGCTTCTCGAACGCCACGCTCTGGCCGCTGTACCACGACGTGATCGTGGCGCCGGAGTTCCACCGCGAGTGGTGGGAGTCGTACGTCGCGGTGAACCGCCGGTTCGCGGAGGCCGCCGCGGAGGCCGCCGACGACAACGCCGACGTCTGGGTGCACGACTACCAGCTCCAACTGGTCCCGGCGATGCTCCGGCGGCTGCGTCCGGACGTACGGATCGGGTTCTTCCTGCACATCCCGTTCCCGCCGACCGAGCTGTTCGCGCAGATGCCGTGGCGGCGGCAGATCCTGGACGGGCTGATGGGCGCGGACCTGGTCGGCTTCCAGCGGCCCGGCGCCGCGTCGAACTTCGCCCGGCTGGCCCGCAACCGGATGGGCCTGCGGACCCGCGGCGACCGGATCCACCTGCCCGACGACCGGATCGTCCGCGCGAAGGCGTTCCCGATCTCGATCGACGTCGGCGAACTGGAGACGCTGGCCCGGCAGCCGGAGACCACGGCCCGCGCGGCCGAGATGCGTCAGGAGGTCGGCAACCCGCAGCACGTTCTGCTCGGCGTGGACCGGCTGGACTACACCAAGGGCATCCGGCAGCGGATGCGGGCCTTCGGCGAGCTCCTGGACGAGAAGCGGGTGTCGGTGGACGACGCCGTCTTCATCCAGGTGGCGACGCCGTCCCGCGAGCGCGTCGAGCAGTACCGCGTGCTCCGCGACGAGATCGAGCTGCTGGTCGGCCGGATCAACGGCGAGCACGGCCGGATCGGTACGCCGGCCATCAACTACCTGCACACGTCGTACTCGCGGACCGAGATGGCCGCGCTGTTCCGGGCGGCCGACGTCGCGGTGGTGACGCCGCTGCGGGACGGCATGAACCTGGTCGCCAAGGAGTTCGTCGCCTGCCGGTACGACGACACCGGCGCGCTCGTCCTGAGCGAGTTCGCGGGCGCGGCGGACGAGTTCCGGCAGGCTTTCCTGGTGAACCCGCACGACATCAACGGTATGAAGGACACCATCGTCGATGCGATGAACACCGACGAACGACAACTCGGCCGCCGGATGAAGGCGATGCGCAAGCACCTTGCCGCGCACGACGTCAACGTCTGGGCCCAGACCTTCCTGAAGGCACTGCATGACGAAGAATGACGCCCGCGTACTGGCCCTGGATCTCGGTACGTCGTCCGCGCGGGCACTCGTGCTCTCCGAGCGCGACGCCGCGCCGATCCCGGGCGCACTGGCCCGGCACAAGATCGCGCCGACGTACGGGCACGACGGGTCCGCGACACTCGATCTGCACGAGTACGTCGAGGGACTGCTGAGCTGCCTCGACGAGCTCGAGCAGAACGGCCACCTGGACGGCATCGGTGCGATCGTGCTGTCCTCACAGTGGCACTCGATCGTTGCCCTGGACAACAAGGGTGTCGCGCAGACGCCCGTGATCACCTGGGCGGACACCCGCGCGATCGACCACGGCCTCGGCGCGTCGTTCGACGAGCAGGCGTTCCACGCCCGGACCGGCACCTGGCTGCACCGGCTGTACTGGACGCGCCGGATCCCGTGGCTGCTGTCCTCGGGGTCCCCGGAGCAGTTCGCCGGGCTCCCCGATCTCGTGCTCGAGCGGCTCACCGGCGAGCGCGTCACGTCGGTCTCGATCGCGTCCGGGACCGGAACACTCGACCTCGCCGGCGGCGCGTACGACGACGAGGCGCTCGAGATCGCTGGTGTGACGGCCGACCGGCTGCCGCAGATCGTGCCGACCGGCTGGACGGGCACACTGTCCGCCGAGTACGCCCGTCGCTGGCCCGGCCTGGTCGGCGTACCGGTGCATCCTCCGACCGGTGACGGCGCCGCGTCGAACGTAGGCACCGGAGGGTACGACGCAGGCACCGCCGCCGTGACGGTCGGTACGTCTGCAGCCGTACGGGTCGTGCACCCGATCGAGAACGCACCGGAGCTGCCGTGGGAGCTGTGGCGGTACCGGGTCGACGACAAGCGCGCCGTGACCGGCATGGCGTTCTCCGCCGCCGGGAACCTGCACGCGTGGCTCACCGGCGTACTGCGGCTGGAGTCCGACGAGCCGCTCGGCGTGGAGATCGGCGGGACGCATGCGATCGCGATCCCGTTCATGGCCGGCACCAGACCGCCCGCGACCGTGCCAGGTGGTTCGGGCGTGTACTTCGGGCTCTCCTTCGACGACAGCTCCGCGGACCTGCTCGCGGCCGCGCTGCAGGGCGCCTCGCTGGAGATCGATCGTGGCCTGCGGCAGCTCGACAAGCTCTTCGGGCAGGAACTGGAGGTCGTACTGGGCGGTGGCGGGATCGACGCGTCGGAGTGGTGGCGCCGCTGCCTCACCGCGACGTTCGCCCGTCCGACCACAGTCTGCGCGGAGCCCGAGGTCGGGGCGCGTGGCGCCGCAGCTGTAGCGCTCGGCCTGTCGCCAGAGGCCGGTGGTGAGCACCTGACGCCGGCCGCCGAGGACGTGTCCCGTCTCGCTGACCTGAGGCCGCGCTATGAGTCCCTGCGAGAGCTAGCAGTCCAGGCGTCATCCATTTAGTACTGCGTTCGCGGTACTCGGCGGATACGGCTGGAGGACGACGCGGGGTTCGGGGCGGCCACGTACTGTGAAGTCATGGACGCACTGTCACGGTGGTGGCGGGACCTCCGGGTGCCCCCGCTGCTGCTCGACGGCGTCCTGGCGTTCGGCATCCTGCTGGCCAACGGCGCCGCGCTGGGGCAGCGGCGCAACGGGCACGCCCTGACGCTTTCCGGGTCGTTGCTGATCATCGCGGGTGCCCTGTTCATGGTGCTGCGCCGGCGGATGCCGATCAGCTCGCTGTGTCTCACCACGATCGTCGGCATCACGTACACGATCACGCAGCAGGCGAAGAGCCCGATCGGGCTCTTCATGGCCTGTGCCGCGTACACGGTGGTGCAACGGACAGAACGGCGTACGAGGGCCGCCGCGATTGTCAGTGTGGTGGCCGTGACGGTGGTCGCGGCCGCGGTCTATACGGACGGGGAACTGTTCGCGAACCTCGTGAACGGGCTGGTCGTGCTGATCGGCGCAGCGATCGGTGAGTCGACGCAGTACCGGCGCGCGTACCTGCGTGAGCTGGAAGAGCGCGCCGTACAGGCTGAACAGTCGCGGGACGAGGAGGCGCAGCGCCGGGTGATGGAGGAGCGACTGCGGATCGCGCACGAACTCCACGACGTCATAGCGCACCACATCGCTCTCATGAACGTGCAGTCCGGCGTGGCAGCCCACGTACTGCGTTCTCAACCGGACGAGGCGGAGCGAGCGCTCGCCCTGGTCCGTTCCGGCGGCCGTACGGTGCTGCAGGAGCTGACTGTCCTTCTCGGCGTCCTCCGTCGCTCTGGCTCTCCGTTACCGACAGCACCTACGCCGTCCCTGCATGAGCTGGATGCGCTGATCCGGTCCTTCACGGCGGCCGGCGTACAGGTCGAGTGGACACCACCTGCGGCGCCGGGCGTGCTGCCGGACGTTGTGGAGCTCACGGCGTACCGCGTCGTCCAAGAGTCACTCACCAACGTGCTCAAACACGCCCCTGGTGCGGCCGCTCGGGTGAGCATCTGCCGGGACGTGGGGTCGTTGTCGGTCGAGGTCACCGACACAGGAGGTACGTCACCGGCCGCCGGCCATCTGGGCGGCCACGGCCTCATCGGTATGCGTGAACGGGTCACGGCGGTCGGCGGGACGCTCGATGCCGGACCGCAGAGCGCGGGCGGGTTCTCCGTCCGGGCTGTGCTTCCTCTGGAGACGGGAGATGCGGGTGACGATCAGGGTGCTGCTGGCGGACGACCAGACGCTGATCCGGAGCGGGTTCCGGGTGCTGGTGGGCTCAGCGCCCGATCTGCAGGTCGTTGCTGAGGCGTCGAACGGCCGGGACGCGGTCGAGCTCGCCCGGTCCGAGCGGGCCGACGTGGTGCTGATGGACATCCGGATGCCCGAGGTCGACGGGCTCGCGGCGACCCGGATGATCACCGCGGACGAGTCGCTCGCGGGGGTGAAGGTGCTGATCCTGACCA
>DASSDE010000140.1:0-7699 GCA_035697365.1 Kribbella sp.
CTCGTCGGGCCGGCCCTCGATCGACATCGGCATCCCGCCGAGCCCGATCGCGGACACCTCGACGTCGCCGATGGTGCGGGTCTTGTGAGTGTCAGCTGCCATACCTCAAACCTCCCGCGCGCGGACCGCCAAATCCAACACCGATCTCCGCACGGATTCAGCACTCCGAGTCGTGAATCCCGACGATCACCCGGGGAGGTCGAGTCGCTGGGTGCCGATCACCGACAGGAGTCGGAGGGCCTCCTCCGACGGGGAACCGGGCGTCGCGGTGTAGATGATCACCTGCTGATCCTGGTCCGGGATGGCGAGCGCGTCGCAGTTCACGGTGACCAGGCCGACCTGCGGGTGCTGGAACGACTTGCACAACGTCGGCTCGGCCGCGATCTCGTGCGCCTCCCAGAGCGCAGTGAACTCCGAGCTCTGGGACAGGTCGGCGATCAGCTCGCGCAGCTCAGGATCCTCGGGGTAGTGCGCGGCGACGGCTCGCAGGTGGTTCACCGAGCTCCGGGCGAAGCGTGCGCCGTCCACCACGGAGTACACGTGCTTGTCGCCGCCGAGGAACGCGCGCCGCAGCAGGTTCCGTTCGGCGCGCGAGCGTATCGAGAAGTCCTCCATCAAGGCGGTCGCCAGGTGGTTCCAGGCGATCACCTCGCAGTACGCCGAGAGCACGATCGCGGCGGCGTTCGGCAAGCGGTCGAGGAGATCGAGGATGCTCTGCCGCACCTCCCGTGGTGGTCCCACCGATCTGATCTGAGGTACGCCGGCCAGATGGTGCAGATGGTTTCGCTCGGCGTCGTTCAGGCGCAGCGCCCGGGCCAGCCCGGCGAGCACTTCGCTCGACGGATGCGGCGCCCGCGCCTGTTCGAGCCGTGTGTAGTACTCGGTGGAGATGTACGCCAGTTGCGCCACCTCCTCCCGGCGGAGCCCCGGCGTACGACGCCGACGGCCCGCGGGCAGGCCGACGTCCACTGGCGTGACCCGCTCCCGCCGGCTGCGGAGGAAGGCAGCCAATCCAGGTTTGTCCACGTCCTCCAGTGTGCCTTGTCGTGCCGGCTCAGCCAGGTACAACCGATGCCTGGTTACCGGTCGGCGCGGAGCGGAGGCTCGAAGGCATGGACAAACTTCTCGATCACAAGGTCATCCTGATCACCGGCGCCGGGCGCGGAATCGGCGCCGCGGCCGCCCGGCTGTTCGTCGCCGAGGGCGCAGAGGTGATGCTCGCCGCCCGTACGGAGTCTGAGCTGGCCGTTCTCGCCAAGGAACTCGACGCGCGGTACGTCGTCTGCGACCTTGCGGACCCGGACGCGATCAGCGCCGCCGTCGACGCGACGGTGGCGGAGTACGGGCGCCTGGACGCAGCGTTCAACAACGGCGCCATCGGTCAGCAGCCCGGCCCGATGGACGGGCTCGCTCAGGATGAGCTCGACCGTGTCTACGCGGTGAACTTCCGCGGCGTGTGGTCGGCGATCACCGCCGAGGTCGCCGCGATCCGCGCCTCGGCCGGCCACGGGAGCATCGTCAACACCTCCAGCGTCGGCGCCTTCGCGGGCAATGCGGCGCTCCCGGCGTACGGTGCGATGAAGCGGGCAGTGAACAGCTTGACGGAGTCGGCCGCGCTCACGTACGCGCCCGAGAACATCCGGGTGAACGCGATCGCCCCGGGCACCACGCTGACCGAGATGCTGCAGGACTGGGACCGTGCGACGCCCGGGATCATCGACGCGCTGATCGCGCAAACCCCGCTCGGCCGCGGCGCCGAGCCGGTAGAGGTCGCCCAGGCCGCCGCCTGGCTGCTCAGCGACCGGGCGTCGTTCGTGACCGGTGCGGTGCTGCGTGTCGACGGCGGCCTGGGCGTCTGACTTTTACGAGGCATGCATGTGCGGGCGGCGGCCTGACGTCTGACTCAGGAGGCGTGTACGTGTGGGTGGCGGTCCTCGACCATGTATGTTGCGCGGGTCGTGATCGGGGCGTTCGGCGTCTCGACGTACGGCACGACCCGGAAGTCGGACCGCCACTGCTTCTCGTCGACGGTGACCCGGACGTAGCCGCGCTGGGAGTTGAAGAACTTCAGGTGCGGGTTGGCCTCCAGGAACTGTTGTCCCTGGGCGGTGCTGTCGGCGCCGTTGCCGCCGCTGGTGATCGACGTACCGACGAACTCGGTGCCGACCGTGGCGGAGTCCGGGTTCGCGAAGTCCCGCTTGAGGTCGAGCGCGTAGTTCTGGTGCCGGTCGCCGGTGATGACGACCAGGTTGCGGACGCCGCTGTCCTGTGCGGCCGCCAGTACCTTGTTGCGCTCGGCAACATAACCGTCCCACGGGTCCAGCCAGACGTGGGTTTCCGGGCCCGGCGTCCAGTCGGTCTGGCCCATCGGGGTCTGGTTGCCGATCACCTGCCAGCGAGCCTTCGACCGGCGGAACCCGTCGAGCAGCCACGCGCGCTGCTTGCCGCCGAGCATGGTGTTGTCCGGGTTGAACCGGTCGTCGCAGGTGGACGAGTCGCCGTCGCCGCACGGCTGATCGGTGCGGTACTGGCGGGTGTCGAGGATCGTGAAGTCCGCGAGCCGACCGTACGGGAGACGCCGGTGGTAACGGATCTCCGGGCCGCGCGGCATCTGCTCGTGCCGTACGGGCAGGTGCTCGTACATCGCCTGGAACGCCTGCGCGCGGCGCTCCCGGAACACGGCCGGGTCCTGGTCCGGCTCGGTGTCGGCCTGGGAGATGTCGCCGGCCCAGTTGTTCTCGACCTCGTGGTCGTCGAACGTGTGGATCCACGGATGCGCCGCGTGTGCGGCCTGCAGCGGCGCCTCGGTCTTGTAGAGGCTGTACTGCAGGCGGTATCGCGCGAGGTCGAACGTCTCGGTGTGGAACCGCGGGTCGGTGGTGACGCCGCGCTTGTTGGTCTTCACACCGGACTCGTAGATGTAGTCGCCGAGGTGCACGACCAGATCGAGATCCTCCTGCGCCATGTGGTCGTACGCGGTGAAGTACCCGTCCTGCCAGGCGTTGCAGGACGCGAACGCGAACTTCAGGTCGCGCGGCGTGGCCAGCGGATGTGGCGCGGTCCGGGTCCGGCCGGTCGGAGAGAGCTGGTGGCCGGTGCGGAAGCGGTAGTAGTACATGTGGTCGGGCAGCAGGCCGCGGACCTCGGGGTGCACGCTGTGCCCGAGCTCGGGCGTGGCGATGACGCTACCTCGTCGTACGGGACGCTTGAAGTTCTCGTCGTACGCGACCTCGTACTCGACGCGGACCGGGCGCGCGGGCATGCCGCCCTTCCCGTCCACGGCGTACGGATCGGTGGCGAGACGGGTCCAGAGCACGACGCCGTCGTACTGCGGATCGCCTGAGGCGACGCCCAGCGTGAACGGGTTGCCGGTGCCGGTCGGGGCAGCGTACGTGGTCGAGGCGTCCCAGGCCCCGGTGCCGAGCAGTACGGCGGCGCTGCCCGCACCCCCGTACCCGAGAAAGCGACGGCGAGACACGGACATGGTTCCTCCAGATGAAGGGCGGTCAGGTGGGAGAGAACCCGGTCAGTGTTTCGGCGCGGAGTGGCGAGGAGGTTAACGGACTGGTTCGTGAACTTAACGGGAGGCGACGGTATGAATGGTGGCTTCGCTAGGCTGGCCCGAATTGTTCGCTACCGGGGAGTTCACTGATGGCCTACGAACCGTGCCGATACGCCCAGCGCTGGCCGGACCTGTTCGAGGAACTCGACGACGACCAGAAGCAGCGTGTCAGCGACGCGCTGTCGAGCAACCCCGTGGAGGGCTGGGAACCGGCACGTGACGACGTCGCCGACCTCGTCGACCGCGAGGCCGGCCGGATCGACACGGCGGAGTACATCCGCCGCACGATGTCGAAGGTCACCGGCGGCGAAACGGCCTAGGTTGGATCGCCAGGCAGGCAGAACCCCCTTGAATGCGCGGTTTCGGGCCCTGAAACCTGGGTTCTGCCTGCGTGGCCGTCCACCTCAACCCGGCGCCTGGACCTGAGCGGTGCAGGATGGGGCGCATGATCGACGAACGGATTCGCCGCGCCCGGCCGGAGGACGTACCGGCGCTCGTGGAGCTCGTGTACGCGCTGGCGGAGTACGAACGTGCTCCCGAGGAGTGCCACCTGACCGCGGAACAACTGCACACCGCGCTCTTCGGTGAGCAGCCGGCCGTCTTCTGCCACGTGGCGGTGCACGAGGGCCAGGTCGTCGGCTGCGCGATCTGGTTCCTCAGCTTCTCCACCTGGCGCGGCGTCCACGGCATCTACCTCGAAGACCTCTTCGTCCGCCCCGAAACCCGCGGCACCGGCCTCGGCAAGGCCCTCCTCACCGCCCTCGCCCAGGAATGCGTCCAGCACAACTACGAACGCCTCGAGTGGTCCGTCCTCAACTGGAACACCTCCGCCATCAACTTCTACAAGTCCCTGGGCGCCAAACCCCAAGACGACTGGACCATCTACCGCCTAACCGACGAACCCCTTGCACAGCTTGGTTCGTAGGGAGAACTGAGACGAGCCCACGCACCGCAACGCGCGGCTCCTCCGTCGCCGTGCTACGCGCCGCTCCCACCCACCCCCGACTGTTCCACCGCACCACGCGAACCCGAACGCGCCGAGCTGTCAATCCTCTAGCCGCTCGGAGCTGATGAGGAGATGTGGTTCGGGGTCGACGCCGACGCGGGCGTGGATGCCCGTAAGACGGGCCAACCGCGGTCGTTGAATTCGACCGGCTGTCTGGCAGGTGGTGGATCCAGCAACCGCCGGATCACCCGGATCGTCTCTTCTGCGGAGCGTCGTTCGCCGAGAATCCTGCGTACCTCGGCGAGCACTGACTGGTCCATGACCTGCCTGACCTCAGTCGTCGAGCCAGTGGAGGCCGCCGACGGTTTGGTGACAGCCTCGGTGGCCGCGCAATACACACGCCTGTCCGGTGCCTGGATGAACACCATCGCAGGCGACGTCGTCGCGCATCAGTTGGGCAGCTGCGCTGCGCGCCCGATCAGCCGGATGTGCGAGAACTTGACCTGTCGAGCGCGTGAGCTGGTACGAGCCGTCCGCGAGTTGGCTCATCGGAGATCACCCCTCCTGCTTCTGAGGTCTGTCAGCGTCGATGACTTTACCCATTTCTACCCAGTAGATCAATGGGTAGTTCTGGGTCATTGACTCTTACCCGCGACGGTGGGTAAATGGTGGCTCCCGTCGAGATTGCAGGAGGCACCCGTGGCGCTCCGTCTGATTGCTCATGAAGATGCCGGCAACACCACAGACAAGACCGGCTGTGCTCGCGTCTGGATCGACGACTCGGACCAGACCAGCGTCCTGGTCCAGCTGTACGAGACTTCGGACGGCGCGGAGCGAATCGCGCCCGCCGAGATTCCGGCCGGTGAAGTACTGGGCCGCCTGCCGGTCGAGACGCTCCTCGAGGCAGCCGACGCGATCCGCTCCGGGCGATGATCACACCGCTCGACAGCGACGCTCTCATCGAGCTGTACGACGGCGCGAGACGATCGGTCTTCCGCATCGAGCTCCAGCAGTCCTACGACTGGCCCGATGAGGCGGACCGCATCGCCGAGTGGCGAGCGACCGGCCGCGTGAGCCCGTCGGGTGATGCGCAATGGCAGGAGGTTGCCGACCAGATCGCCGGCGGCTGCTCGAACACGTTGCTGCATGTCATCGATCTGCCGCTGACCGACTATCTCCGGTACGAGTTCGCCGCGTACCAGGCAAACAACCTGAGAAGTGGCCAGGATGTGCGGATCGTGCTCCGCGATGCTGATCCGCTTCTCGCCGAGATCCCGTCCGAGTTTGCACTCTTCGACGACATCGTGGTCTGGTACCGCTACAACCTGGCCACCGGTGTAAAACTCGGCTGGGAGCTGGACGATGATCCCGCCGTTCTCAGGGCTTGTCGGGGATATCGCGACGTCGCCATGGAGCACTCCAAGCCGTTGCTGGAGTTCATTGAAGACTTGAAGGGCTGATCGACGGTCGAGCGACATCTGTACGCGAGCGAGGCAATGACTCACCAGCTCCGACTCGGTGGGCTGCTGCGCGCTGCTCGGAAACTTGCGGGCCTGTCAGGAGAGACGCTCGCGGCTCGACTCTCGATCTCGCAATCGAAACTGTCCCGGATCGAGCTCGGCCAATCCGCGGTTTCGCCCGATCTGGCTGGTCGCTGGGCGGCAAGCTGCCAGCTGGATCGGGAGCGAGCCGAGGAGATCACGACGCTCGCGGAACGGATCGCCACCGACGTCTATCCGGCTCCGTGGCATGGCCGGGTCCGAGGTGGCGTCGCTCGGCTGCAGCGGGATGCAGCCGACCGCGAAGCCACTGGAAGGTTGCATCTGGATTGGCATCCGCGGTTGGTCCAGGGCCTCCTGCAGACCCCCGCGTATGCCCGGGAGATCTTCGCTGCCGCCCATCCGGACGGCCCGCAGCTCGAGGCCGCGGTTGCCGCCCGAATGGCCCGTCAGAGCTTGCTCTACGATCCGACGACGACGCTGCGGTTCCTCATTGGAGAGGCCGCGCTTCGCTGGCCGATCGCAACTGTGCCCACACTGATCGGCCAACTGGACAGGTTGTTGCTCTTCGCATCGGATGGCACGGTCGAATTCGGCATCGTTCCGTTCAGCGCGCCGTTCGGGGCGTTCTCGTACCACGCCTGGAGCATTCTGGCGGATCGGAACGATGGTGAGCCTGACCTGGTCGAGATCGGCCTCGAGACCGCGAAGGTCGACATCACCGATCCCGAGCAGACAGGCGCCTACCGACAAGCCTTCGAAAGGCTGGCGGCCGTCGCGTTGACCGGTGAACGCGCGATCGGCTTGATCCGGCACATCCGGGGCGAACTACAGTCCATGCAATAGGCGCAGGACGCAGGACGGCGGTGGGGTTGTCCAGGGTTGTGCGGTTCGGCCTCGTGCGGTGGACGGTTTGGGGCGGGTGGGAGCGGTGCGTAGCACGGCGACGGAGGAGCCGCGCGTTGCGCTGCGTGGGCTTGGTGCAGTTAGTTGCGGTGTTTTTTGGCGGCGTACATTGCTTGGTCGGCTTGGTGGAGTAGGGCGTCGAGGTCGGTGGTTCTCGGGGTGATGGGGACAGTTCCTACGCTGGTGGTCACGTGGATGGCGATGTTCGGGAGCGGGCGGCTGACGGCATCTTCGAGGCGGGTGATGAGGGTGGTCAGGTCGTCGCCGACGATGTCTTCGGCGAGTACGGCGAACTCGTCGCCGCCGAGGCGCGCGACGGTGTCGCCGTGGCGGACGGCCGAAGTGAGCCGGGTGGCGATCTCGCGGAGTGCGTGGTCGCCGGCCTCGTGCCCGTAGCTGTCGTTGACCAGCTTGAAGTGGTTGAGGTCGCAGAACAGCAGCGCCCCGGGGCGGCCGGTGGTGCGGGTCTGCTCGAGCACCTTCGTGAAGCGGTGCTGCAGGAGGCGGCGGTTCGGTAGGCCGGTGAGCGGGTCGTGTGCGGCGTGGTGCCGGAGCTCGCGTTCGGCGTCCTTGCGGGCCGTCACGTCGTCGATCTGTACGAGCAGGATTCGTGTCTGCGTGGCACCCTGCTCGACTAGCGCCGCAGTACCGCCGAGCCAGATCGCGTTGCCGCTCGGCTGCGTGAAGACCCGCTCGAACCGGTACGTTCCGTTGCCTTCAGCAAGCGCCTCGAGATCGTGCCGGGTCTGCTCGGGCTCCTCGTCGCGGAGGAAGCTCACCAGACGG